>PMNP01000279.1:8175-8891 GCA_003161755.1 Ignavibacteriota bacterium
GCTTCTTCAAGATAGCCACGAAGTCGGTGATGGAGGCATCAGGTGTCGGCACACGGAGTGAGAACCCATCGAGTTTTCCTTTGAGTTCAGGAATAACCTTACCCACAGTACGAGCAGCACCCGTCGTTGTCGGAATGANNGGTGCAGGAAGCGTTGGAGATGAACTGCTCTTTTCCCGTGAGGACGCTATCATTCACGCCAAGCACGACGGTCGCATCAATATCATCCTTTGCGGGCGCCGTCAGGATAACTTTCTTTGCTCCTGCCGCAATATGCAATTGGAGCTTCTCGCGGCTTGTGAAAATGCCAGTGCCTTCGATGACGATGTCGACTCCAAGGGCTCCCCATGGAAGCTTTGAGGGATCCTTTTCTGCGAGGACTTTGTAGCGCGACCCGTTCACCACGATGGCATCGCCANNACCGAATATTCCATGGACAGAATCGTACTTTAACAGATAGGCAAGGGTCTTCGCATCTGTAACGTCGTTGATCGCCGCAATCTTTACTTCTTTCCCCTTCTGAAGCAGCCGCCGAAAAACGAGACGTCCAATACGACCAAATCCATTAAGACCGACAGTAACAGGCATGGTATTCCTCCAAATGTTCAGATGAGTCGTGTTCTGGTTATTGAATGTATATCAGAGCGTCCGAAGAGCATGCAGATCGGGAAGGATCGGGGTCAGGCCTCAACCGCGCATCAGCCAACCCGTAAGATG
>PMNP01000268.1 GCA_003161755.1 Ignavibacteriota bacterium
AGCAAACCCAAATGCGGGGACGGTTGCTCCAAAAATTGCCACGACAGGCGTCTTCACGGCAACGGCGATATGTTGCGGTGCGCTATCGTTGGAGACAAGGAGAGCGCAGCGCCGAAGGAGAGCCGCAGACTGGAGCAAAGTTAATTTGCCCGTCAGGTTTATGGAATGAGCCTTCGATCGGGCGGCCACCTCTGCATTGAGCCGGGAGTCCCCTTCACCGCCAATCAGCACAACGNNGACGGCACAACTCCGCATACCGCTCTGCCGGCCATCGCTTGGTTGCCCATACGGAACCCGGAGCAACCGCAATCAACGTATGACCACCTGCTGACGAACCTTCCATTAACGCATGATCAACAACGTTTTCATCTTCCGCGTTCGGATAGAGAACGGGCAGTTCGCGGGGATCTGTAGGGATCCCCAGCGGGTTTAACAAATCCAGATTCCTCTCAATTTCATGTACAGTGTTCCGGTAGTGGACAGCATCCGTCAACAGGAATTTTCCCGTGCTCGAGTCAAACCCAATCCTCCGGGGGATTCGTGCCGCTGCANNATGGCAAGGTCGTATGACTCCTTGCGGATCAGCCTGACAATTTCAAGGAAGCCTTGCAGTCCGCGCTGTCTCCGCCGCTTGTCGTAATGAATGACCCGCTGAATATCCGAACGATTGTCAAGAAGAGGTGCGGCTGAGGGAATGGCAAGAAAGGCAATCTCACAATGCGGAAAGACGCGATGCACCCTTTGCGCGACGGGGAGTGTGAGAACTACATCTCCGATGAATGCCGTTTGGATAATGAGAAGGCGACGAATATTCATGCCAGGGTATCCTGGGTGGCTCCCGGCATTGCATCTGCGGGCGCCTCACGTTGGCTGGTATGTTTCCAGCGTTTGTGCATCCAGAGCCAATGGTCAGGGTGGAGGCGGATATGCCGCTCCAATACGGCAACATGGCGCCGCGTGAGTTCATCCACCTTGTCGCTTCCGGACCCGTGAAGGTCTGAGGATTCCACCTCTTCGAAGTTCACCAAANNGCGCGCCACTCTTCAATGCAAATGCAGCTGTGCCGCGATGCGTTGCCGCCGGTCGTCCGAAGAACGGAACGTACACCGATTCTTTCGACCCGCTTTGATCCCCCAGGAGGATAAGGACTTTCTTGTCATGAAGGACTTTGAGTACCTCGCGAACGGATTGTCCCATCGGCACGCTTTGCGTGTCAAACCGGCGGCGCTGCGCATCGATCAGAGCATCAATTTTCTCGTTGCGTTGTCGTTGGACGATCACGAGGAGGGGCCACCCGAGGAGCAATCGCATGCAAGGCAATATGAGTTCCCAACTTCCGTAATGGCCCGACAGCAGGATAAGCCCTTTTCCCCTGGCAAGTGCTTCTCGCGCCACTTCACCATTAGCAAGGCGCATGATGGATCGCAGTTCGACTTCTGAAGCGCCGCCGCACCAAAGGAACTCCAGGATTGCTCTTCCGTAATTCCTGTACGCTCCGGCAGCGATTGTCTCACGCTCTTGTTCGGAGAGCCCGGGGAATGCATGCAAGAGGTTCTCACGCGTGACCTTCCGGCGCACCGAAGTCCATCGAAACACTGCCATGCCGAGTGAGGAACCCACCCGACTGGCAACCTGGAATGGGAGCTTGCGGGCGATTGCTCGAACTCCACGGAAGAGAATATACTCAAACCAGGTGTTCATGAATTTTACAGCGCTCCAGGTCGGGAAACGGTCTCATCATGTGTTATGGAAAGTTACGCAACTCAGCGCAATAATGAAATATACCCCACGACGGCCTACAGAGCATAAACGCAAGACCCCGCACAACAAGGGGCCTTGCGCAGCAATCGTGTGTCATCCACCGTCACTGAATGGTGAGAAGACGCTGCCAATTCTCGTCATGCAACTCGCTCCGGTGGGTTGAATGCACAAGCTCGTAGTCCCCTGAAACATCCCGCTGCAGGAAGACAAAAATCACACCCCCCTGGACATTATTATACGTCCAGATTTCATACGATCGCGACTCAGATTCATTGGGATGCCGCTCAACATCGTCAGGCGCACCGTAGACAATATAGACGCGCCCACGGTCTGTCCGATACCCCTTCTTTCCCATGACGCTAAAGCGGGAATTCGTCGATACTACCCGGGCAAGATACTCATCCCTGTATCCTGTCGGGCGTCCACGCCAAAATGCGCTGAGGANNAATTGTTTTCGTTCGGCATCTCCGGTGATATATCTGACCTCCCGGAATTCCTCATCGAGATCCGTTTCATCCATGTTCTTCAATATTGCAAGAGGTGCGCCTGCGCCGAGTGTTGTCAACGAAGAATCGGTTCCGGACACAGCATTGAACACAAAGAATTTCCTGCTCACACTCGAAAGCGTGTTTTTTGCCGAGTCGAGCAGTGCTACGATCATCGTATACGTTCCAGAGCGAAGTGAATCGAGAGCCATTTGATCCACAATCACCATTGATTCACCGGGTTTTTTCTTTGTCCGGTTCCTGACGCTGAGTTCCCTTCCCACCGCATCACACACCGTTGTTCGAACGATATAGTCCCGGCGTTCACCTCCGGGAGTGAGATTATAGGCCTCAAGATAATAATAACACATCTTGTCCGACGAATAGAGCCCTCCGACATTCGGGATTACCTCATACGTGTTCTTGTAAAACATCGTATGTTCGGAGCTGCCGGCAATGGAGGCCGAGAATTCAATATCCGAGAGAAGCGCCTTGTTGGAAGCGACAGGGCGCAGCTTGAATACAAGGTGCGTGCTGTCCATTCGCCCGAGAGCATTTCTGTCGTTGGCCTTTAAGACCAGTCGATAGTCTCCGCGGGGAAAAAGAAGCGGAGTCATCCCGACAAGGTTCATCAGTTTGCTGGAAGCGGAAGTGTCGGTGACCGTACTAGACACAATCCACCGATCCGCAAACACGACAGAGTCGCCTTTATAGATGATTGCCGTAACGACCGCTCCCGCCGAAAACCCCGAGGAATCAACTTTGTTCGTCAATCCGACCCGGGGAATTGCATAATAGATCTCGAAGCTCACAGTCGAATCATTGGCCCCACGAAAACGTGCGGCATCCACGATGATCTTGATATGTTCCGGGGGAGACGCAATCTGGGAGCGGGAGGAACATGCCACGGCAACCAGCAGCAATCCCAGAAGAACCACTCGATAGGACATATGCATACTCCGAAGTTTCATCTTTGCGATTGGTCATTCACCCATGACCTTGACAACAACACGCTTGCGACGCCGACCATCAAATTCCGCGTAGTAAATCTGTTGCCACGGCCCGACNNAAGACTGCCTCCGGTGACAGGAACGATGACCTCGTGATGTACGAGAAGACTCTTCAGATGCGCATCACCGTTTGTCTCTCCCGTCCGATGATGCCGATAGTCTGGATTAAACGGAGCCAGTTTTTCCAGCCAGTCGTCAATATCCTGAATCAGCCCCTCTTCAGCATCATTGACGTACACGCCGGCGGTAATGTGCATGGCGGATACGAGGACCATCCCTTCGGCTATACCGCTNNATGTCCTGAATCTGCCGTGTGATGTTTATATACTCTCTCTGCTTCTTTGTATTAAACCACAGGTACTCGGTCAGTGATCGCATGGCGTTATCCCGGATCCATACTTCCTGCAAGAACTGTTTTCACGGACGAAACCACTTCACTAATGTGGAAGGGTTTAGGAAGAAAGAGGGTCGCTCCCGCCTTCTTTACAACTTCCCTGATTTCCTTTCCACCCATCGCACTGACACCAATAATGCGCACATCCGGCTTGGCCAAACGAATCGCTCTGATGAGATCGAGACCGGTCAATTGAGGAAGACCCAGGTCGGTAAACACGAGAGAGATTTCCTGTTGACGGGATCGGAACACCCGCAAGGCAGATTCACCATCCGCCGCACAATACACGGCATAGTGCTCTCGCTCAAGAACCGAAGCGATGAGGGCAAGCAATTGGTCGTCGTCCTCAACCACGAGGATGCGATGGGAGGGTAGTGCCCGGTTTCCGTCCGGCTGGGCGGCGGCCTGGTCGCA
>PMNP01000356.1 GCA_003161755.1 Ignavibacteriota bacterium
CTTTTCTTCTATTCGTACATGTCCCTTCTCGCGCTCCCGCTGCTGCTGCTGACCGGCTGGCTTCTGTACATGGAGCAAAAGAAGGCCGAAGACGTCCAGCTTGCATTTTTCAGGATCAACGCCGTCGCCGGTTGTGCAGTCTTCTGCATGGTCCTCGTGGGGGTCTACGCATGAAAGTGGCCGTCGCCGTCACAGGTTCTTCGGGCGCCGTCTACGCGCTGGATTTCCTGAAGAAATGTCCGGATCGAAAATATCTTGTGGTCAGCAAGTGGGGAAAAGTCCTCCTCCACGATGAACTGAAGATGAGCGAAACCGACCTTCGGCCGTTTGTGCAGGATATTTTTTCCAACGACGATCTCACAGCTCCGCCGGCATCGGGGTCGAATCATTGTGACGCGTTTGTCATTATCCCCGCATCCACTTCCACCATTGGGAAGATTGCCTCCGGGATTGGCGACTCACTCATCACGCGCACGGCGCAAGTCTGCCTGAAAGAACGCTTCAAGATGATCATCTGTGTGAGAGAAACACCTATGTCCACGCTGGCGCTCGAACAATGTGCGCGCCTCTCGGGCTATGGAGCCGTGATCATGCCCATCTCACCTCCGATGTACTTCGTCCCAACCACGGTGGACGAGTACGTTGGCGCCTTTACGTCGCGTCTGCTGAGTCAGCTTGGCGGAGATTCAGGGAAAGGTTGGAGAGGGGAGGAGTTCGTGTGAGCAAAGGGGATACGGAGTCGCGGCGAACAGGCGTGCGTACCCTGGGGGATTTTGCGCGGTACCTCGAAACTCAGGGGGAACTTCATCGGGTGGCGGTGGAGGTGGATCCGTATCTTGAGATCACGGAAATCTCCCGGCGCGCCATTCGGGAAGGACGCAAAGCTCTGTGGTTTGAACGCGTAAAGGGATCTCCTTACCCGGTGGTCGTCAATACTCTGGCGAGCGAACGGCGCTGTTTGCTTGCACTCGGACGATCGCCCGAGCAGATAGGCCAGGAACTGCTCACGTTTGTTGAAGACCTCATTCCGCCCACGTTGTCGAAACTCTGGAGCCATCGTGCGATGGCAAGGCGGTTCCTCTCCACACCCGTACGGAAAACATCCGGCGGAACATCTCAAGAAGTTGTCGAAACGCCCAACCTCGATCTTCTTCCTGTGCTCACATGCTGGCCGGGCGATGGAGGAAGATTTGTCACGCTTCCCCAGGTGATCACCCTTGATCCCCAAAGCCGCAAACGGAACATGGGGATGTACCGTATGCAGGTGTTCGACGCACGTACCACGGGGATGCATTGGCAAATTCAGAAAGGCGGCGGTTTTCATTTCTATCAGGCAAAGAAACTCGGCCGGAGATTCGAACTGGCGGTGGCGTTGGGAACCGACCCGGCCCTTCTTCTTGCCACGGTGGCTCCGCTTCCGGAGAATATCGACGAAGCGATGTTTGCCGGCTTCCTGCGGGGACGAAGGACGAAATTCGTGAAGGGAAAATCGATCGCTCTCGATGTTCCCGCNNGGGCATTATTCGGAGGCGGCTGATTTCCCTGTATTTCGCGTGCGTACGGTTACGCACAGGCGTAACCCGGTCTATCCAGCAACGGTCGTTGGCATCCCCCCCATGGAAGACAAGTTTCTGGGAGATGCGACACAGCAAATCCTCAGTCCGCTGGTTCGCCTGATTCATGCTGAGATCAACTCCCTCTGGGCTTATTATGAAGCGGGCTTCCACAACCTTCTTGTGGTCTCCGTGGATCAGCGCTATGCCAAAGAAGCAATGAAATCTGCGCTTGGGCTCCTCGGAATGGCGCAGCTCTCGCTCACAAAATCCATCATCCTGGTGTCGGAGGGCGTCAACGTCCGCGACTTCGCCNNCTTTGTGCTGATTCCCCGGGTCCCCCTCGACACGCTGGATTTCACCAGCTTCACCATGAACATGGGGAGCAGAATGGTTGTCGATGCAACACGAAAACCCGGTCGCGCAAGTCTTGATCGCGCCCATATGAGTCATGGACCGAAGGATTTCGATCATCTTCGATCCGAGCATCCGGCAATTGTGGACATTCACTGCGCACACGACAGTTTGCTCGTGGTACAGGTCTCCCGATCCGGCCGTGAGGTTGTGGAGACTCTCATCCGGCATCCCGGCGTGCAGACGATTCCGATCGTGGCTGTGGTGAGTGAAGACGTCGATATCAGAGACCGGGAAAATTGTCTCTGGGGAATTTTCACGCGATTTGACTGCGCACGGGACGTTCTTTTTTCCCGCCAGCAGCTCGTGGGAATTTCTCCCGTCTATGATGGTGTTATGGGAATTGACGCAACGTGGAAGACCGGGTATCCGGCTCCCCTCCGAATGACCGACGAGGTGATAGACACCGTGAACAAACGGTGGAATCTCTACTGGCGTTGAATGATGCAATCCGAACGAATACGCTCTGAATCGTGAACCACCGAAATTTCCGCTATGCATGAAATCCTCTTTCGTGATCGCGCGCTGATTCCCGTTTGGGAAAAGGTCCTTCGTGGCGATCGTCTCTCACTTTCTGATGGGATGATATTGTACGGCACGAACGATTTGATCGCCCTGGGGAAAATGGCCCACACTGCCCAACGATGGCGCAGCGGCGATGCTGTCTATTTCGTCCTCAATCAAAAAATCGAGCACACAAATATTTGTGTCCTCTCATGCAAATTCTGTGACTTCGCAGCCAAGAAGGGAGACATACGAGCGTATGAGATGACGTCCGAGCAGGCGTTGGCAATGCTCACTCCCGAGATCCGTGAAGTGCACATCACGGGAGGAATGCCTCCCGATTGGCCGTGGGAGAGGTACCTTGACCTCGTGAAGTCCATCCATCAGGCGGTGCCCGAGGCGGACATCAAGGCGTTTACGGCTGTGGAGATTGATTTTTTTCACAAGAAATTCAGGTTCCCAGTGGAAGAGGTTCTGCGTCAGCTTCAGGTAGCGGGACTACGCACGATGCCGGGTGGAGGGGCGGAGATATTTTCGGAGCGGGTACGGAAACTCCTCTTTCCCCAGAAGATCGGCGCGCACGCGTGGTTCGAAGTCCATCGCATTGCTCATCGACTCGGGATTCCCTCCAATTGCACCATGCTGTACGGACATGTGGAGACAATTGAAGAACGGGTGATCCACATGATGAAAATCAGGGAGGCGCAGGACGAAACAGGAGGGTTCTTGACGTTCATCCCGTTGGCATTTCAGCCCGGCACAACCGGAATCAAACCGCCAGACCAATTCACGTCGGCCATCGACGATTTGAAGACCATTGCCGTTTCGCGGCTGATGCTCGACAATGTCCCGCATATCAAGGCATACTGGGTGATGCTGACGGAGGAAGTTGCTTCGGTGGCGTTGAACTTTGGTGCCCATGATATCGACGGAACCGTCGGCGGTGAAAAAATTGCGCACGATGCAGGTGCGGTCAGTCCGATGACCCTGGCAAAAGACCGGATCGTCCGGCTTATCCGNNAGGACGCGGGGAAAATCCCCGTGGAAAGGGATGCCTACTACAATCCCCTGACGCTTCATGCCGACAAGGTGATCGGAAAGATTCCCTTCCTGAACTCCGTTCCCTTTTATGCGCATTTCGAACGATCCAAGTTCCGCATTTTTCCCGTCGTGCCGAGAAGAATGGGCAACCTCGGGAGAAAAGGACAGATTGATGCCGGACCGTTTTCCCTGATGGATTACTACTCCCAGGAAAAAGATCTTGAGTTGATGGATTGGTGCATTGCAAACCACCATGAGGTGAAGAGTGTTCTGCTCTTTTCCAGCGTTCCCTGGAACCAACTCGAAGGGAAGAGAGTTGGGATCACCGATGAGACTGCAACTTCTGTGCAACTCCTGCGCGTGTTGCTTCGAAAAA
>PMNP01000273.1 GCA_003161755.1 Ignavibacteriota bacterium
TGTACCACAGCCCATTTCAGCGTCAGGATGCCCTGTGAGAATCATCCTCAAGGACGACGGCGCCACACACCGCATACGAGTTACCCTTGGAACACCAGACAGTTCATCTGAACTTGTCGCTATCAACGCACACGCGGAACGTGAACCGACACCCGTGTGAACGGAATAGCACTGAGGCGATCGCTGAAGGAGGGGCAGGCCGATGATCTACAAGGATTACTACAAGGAATTGGGCGTTGACAAGAGTGCAACACCTTCGGAAATCAAGACGGCGTACCGCAAGCTTGCCGTCAAATATCATCCCGACAAAAATAGCGGGGACAAAACAGCCGAGGAACNNCTTAGCGATCCTTCGAAACGGAAGAAGTACGATCGGTTCGGGGCGGATTGGAAGCACTACGAGGAAGCCGGGGCACAGCCGGGGGGATTTGATTGGTCGAAGTACGCTGGCAGCCAGGGAGGACAAACAGATTCGACCCACGCACACGGGTCAGATGCGATGTTTGCCGATGAGAATGTCCACGATCTCTTTGAGATGTTATTCGGAAAACGGACCGAAGAACGACGAGGCAGACAGAACGTTGCCATCAAAGGTGAGGATCTTGAGACTGAAACAACCCTGTCACNNCACGGCCACAAGATCAGGGTGTCGATCAAACCCGGCGTCGCAGACCAACAAACTCTAAGGATCGCGGGCAAAGGGGGAGGCGGACTGAACAGTGGTCCGAACGGCGATCTGTATCTCACCGTAAGGACCGCTCCACATACAGAGTTTTACCGGAAGGGGGATGACCTGCATCGGGACATTAGCGTTGCTTTGTATACCGCTGTTCTCGGCGGCAAGACCCACGTGAAGACACTTAAAGGCAAGGTCAATGTCGATATTCCGAAAGGAACACAGAATGGCACAGTGCTGAGGCTTCGCGGACTCGGTATGCCAATCNNCCGTAAAGGAAACCGAATTGTTCACGTCGCTGGCTGAACTTCGGGGATAGCTCCTTGCAGGAACGGAGTGCCAAATCTCTGGAACACCCACAGTTGCATAGGCGCATGTATCATGCGAGGAATGCCATGGCTGACGCAATGAAGAGCTCTTTGACGAATCCTGCGGTTGAAATCCAGATCGTGGGTCTTAATATTAACAAGACCCAGAGAACACTTGGGTCATACACTGTCTATCAAGTGTACTTTCAATTATCGGACAGTCCTCCGTTGATATGGAGGGAAATCTTCGGCCGGGAGTGGAAAGACGTGAACGCAAAGCAAGACGCGGGCGTCGACGGGGCATTTCTTGTGATGCACTGTCCGCTTCGGGAGATTGCCATCACTCATTTGCCAGCGCTCAAGAAGGCTGTTGCCGCAACAAACACTGCTCACAAACAATATGTCCGAGAGCAGGACATCAAGCGTGAGCATCAGGCGGAAGCGTATAATGATGAGCGGAAATCCGTCGAGGATCTGGCCAAATCACTACATTATGAATAATGGTGTTCAATGATGCATTCTTGCTCTTACCTTAATCGAGGAACGGCAATTCAGAAAGAGGCGAATCGATGATAAAAGCGACAACAACAAAAGCAACCCACAAGGGAGTGGAAATCGTAGTGATGTCGGATTATGATGGATACGGGACCAAATACTCGTGCACCAATAATTCTGGCAGGATGAAAATGCTTCCTAAGTGGTTTTCTACTCAAGGAGAGGCAATTGCCAATGAGCGGCAGGAGATCGATTCGTTTAGGTGAGACGCATGGAATATGGATAACAACACTACCCATCTCGTCAGGAACAGTGTGCATTTGATTATGAAAAACCGTAGTTNNGCCCCTGGAAACTATCTCTGGTTTCATCCATTCCTGCGAAGTACATGTAACAACAATCCATGAAGGAGTTCCCTATGATCTTCATACTGTCTGTCATTATTGCCGTTTCCGCCTTCATCATTTGGATGCGGTCCGCCGCAAAGGTGAGGCAAAACAATGCTGCGTTTCGGACCACCGCCTCAGTGAGCGGACTCGCAACTGTCGTGTTTGGAGTCCTGGCACTGCTTCAGTGTTTCACGCAGGTGCCAGCCGGTCATGTGGGCGTCGTGGATTTCTTCGGTATTGTGTCGGACCAGACATTACCGGCAGGCATCAATCCTGTGAATCCATTGGCAACGGTCATAAAGTACTCCATCCAAACGGAAGAGCACAAAGAGACGATGCAAGTGCTTTCGCGCGAAGGCCTCACCATCGGATTGGAAGTCAGCGCGCTCTACCGGCTGAACCCAGACTCTGCAGCCCGTGTGTATAAGACCGTCACGGGCGGAGATTATGAGAACATCATTCTTATTCCCCAATTTCGATCCATTTGCCGTTCGGTTACGGCGAGCTTTCAGGCAAGCGCGCTTTATTCGAGCGAACGGGAGCGGCTCGGTGCCTCACTCCAGGAGGAACTCGCCAAGACGGTATCCCCGCGCGGTGTGACAATTGAGAGTACGCCGATTCGCAACGTGGCGCTTCCCACACAGCTCACCGATGCCATCGAGCAGAAACAACGGGCCGACCAGGAAAGCCAGCGCATGGAGTTCATCCTCACAAAGGAAAAGCAGGAGGCCGACAGAAAACGGATAGAGGCCAAGGGTATTGCCGACTTCCAGACAATTGTTGCGGCAGGAATCAGCGAACCGCTCCTGCGCTGGAAGGGGATCGAAGCGACGGAAAAGCTGGCAAGCTCACAAAACACAAAGGTCATTATTGTCGGTTCGGGAAAAGACGGCTTGCCGGTAATTCTCGACACGAAGTAGCGATTCCAAGGTTTACTCCGCTCTGTGATGAAGGGGATTGTGGCGATGGGGGACATACGCATCCCCTTCGCCACTCCCCTACATCACTCATTCAGCGAACATCCCCCCATGCATTTTCCGTCTTCAACAGTGAGAACCGAATTCCGCCACCTCATCCCACCCTTTGAATACCTGTTCACGACACATCGATCGGCCGCCTAAACGGACGACAAAATGCGATCCCGATCTTACCTTGCTAAGGCGATTATCGCGCTGTGCCTCTGTTATTAAGGTCATACCGACAGGTCTATTATTACAACTAATGCCATATTGACTATTGGCCTTCTTTTTGTATATTTCAAGGAGAGCCTATTTAGCCACCAACAGACGACGCGGGCGTATGACGGTCTATTGCACGAAATCCGGGGATGAATGCTATGGTGTAAGAGAGCTGACCTTGTTATTCGAGATCAGTACCCGGCTCAACAAGCACCAGGTGGAATTAAAGCATCAACTTAATCCGGTGATGGATGTTCTCGCGCGCGCGCTCAATGCCGATCGTGCCATCCTGACCATCCTGAACCGCGCCAATTCCCAAATCATTATCGAACTTGCCTCCGGACTGACGGAAGAGGAGCAACAGCGCGGCACCTACAAGATCGGCGAAGGGATTATCGGGAAAGTGGTGGAAACCGGCAAATCGATGGTGATCCCGAACATCTCCGAGCACCCTCACTTTCTGAACAAGACAGGCGCACCGCTTCGCATCAATGACAATGTGGTGTCCTTCGTCTGCACGCCGGTGCGTGACGAGAACGATATTATTGGAACGCTCAGCATTCATAAAGTCTATAATGAACATATGCCCTTTGTGGAAGACGAGCGCTTGCTCTCCATCGTCGGCACAATGATCGCCCAGGCCGTGCGGATCCGCCAGGAACACCGGGAGGAAATCGAACGTCTCCAGGAGGAAAACCAGAAGCTTCATGCGGAGTTAATCGATCGCATCCGTCCCTCAAGCATCGTCGGGAGTTCCGGCAAGATGCGGGCGGTATTTGATTTGATCAATCTTGTCGCCCCGACCAATGCCACCGTGCTGATCCGCGGCGAAAGCGGAGTCGGCAAAGAGCTTATTGCCGATGCGATCCACTTCAACAGCGAGCGGAAATCGAAGCCGTTTATCAAGGTCAATTGCGCTGCACTACCAGAGGGATTGATCGAGAGCGAGTTGTTTGGTCACGAAAAAGGCGCCTTCACAGACGCACAGGGGACGCGCAAAGGCAGATTTGAGGCAGCGAACGGCGGAACGGTATTCCTTGATGAAATTGGCGATCTCCCTGCTTCGACGCAGGTAAAGCTCCTGCGTGTTCTGCAATCCCGTGAAATTGAACGGCTTGGCAGCAGCACTCCCATTCAGGTGGATGTTCGCGTGATCTGCGCGACCAACAGGAACATCGAGGAGCTGATTAAGCAGAATTTGTTCCGTGAGGATTTCTATTACCGCATTAGTGGCTTTCCTGTGTACGTCCCGCCGCTGCGTGAGCGCACCAATGACATCCCCGGATTGGTCCGCCATCTTATTGCCAAGCTCAATGCGGCCCATCACAAGAACATCAAACGCATATCCTCGTCGGCCATCGATATGCTCATGGTGTACCACTGGCCCGGGAATATCCGCGAACTCGAGAACTGCATTGAACGGGCATGCATTCTCAGCACGGACAATGTGATCCGTGCCCAAAACCTGCCACCCACGTTGCAGACAGCGATTTCATCTCATACCAAATCGCGTGGCACGTTGGAGGGAATCCTGGGGCGTGTGGAAAAGCAGATGCTGCTCGACGCCNNGAAAGGGAAACCTCACGAAGGCCGCAGAAGTCCTGGGCATTACTGAACGCATGATGGGGTTGCGAATCAAGAAGCATGGCATTAGTCCCAAACGATTCAAAACACAGGAGGCGAGTATCGAACACGCCGCTTGACGCAGGATTTATGATGTGCACTATTGCCATCGCCCAAGACCTCGACTGCTGTAAGGTCGTCTTTGAGGTCCGCTCGGATAATGTCGTCGCCCAGTCGCTCTTGCCAGTCTTGGTTTCCAGGATACCGTCCCACCGATGAGATTCTTGACGAAGTTCCTCTAAGCGTCATCCCTCTGCCCTCCCCTTCCATCCTACCGAAACGTAGCCGTGATCCCCATCCCCTACAAAAATGTTGGTTGATGCAGCCAGAATGCCCTCCGTTCATCTCTCTTCATAGCAATCAATATGGCACGGCAATTGCGATTTGATGCACCCAGAGGGAGAATCGCTCATGAGACTCAGCGCGCGCAACAAACTCAAGGGAACAATCATTGCCGTGGAGGAAGGTTTGATCACGGCGAAAGTCAAGATAGACTTGGGGAGCGGGAATGTCGTTACGTCCATCATTTCCCGCGAAGCGATTGAAGAGTTGGACCTGAAAGTAACTGATGTTGCCTATGCGGTGATCAAATCCACCGAAATCATGATCGGCAAGGATTAAGTGACGGGCCAATGGGTGGAAAAACAGAGGTTGAATTCCATGTCTTCATCAATCATGATGGTAGGCAACTGCTGGGACCGCGCAATATCATCCTTTTGCGGGAGATTGTTCGAAGCGGTAGTGTGCGGACCGCTGCAATGATTCTTCATATGTCATATCAACACGCATGGACGATAATCGACGAAATGAACCAGGCAGCCCCGCATCCGGTCGTGGTCAAACAGCGTGGAGGGATTGGGGGAGGAGGAGCCGTGCTTACTGAGTATGGCCAAAGAATCCTGAAGGAGTTCCATATCATTGAGGCGGACGTGACAAGATTTCAGAAAAGGCTGAATACGGAGTTGAATCTCTAGCTTTTTTTTAACCATCGTTATCTTCCGGTTTGGATAACGATGCGCCTCAAGCAAACGACAATCACCTCAAAGAGGCAGAGTAACATGAAGATATGCATCATCACATTGTTCTTCGCGTGCATGGTCATCACGTCCACAGCGGCTCTCGCGCAGACCGTGGCAATCGATGCGGAGTTTCGTCCCCGCATGGAGTTCCNNATCTGGGGTCAGACCGACAAATCCTCATCATCGCCGCAAATTACCGTGTACGAAGCGTGGGTCGAAGCGCTCATCACCTCCGGATTCTCTCTTCAGGCAGGACGTCAGGCACTGAAGTATGATGACATGAGATTGCTTGCACCGTCAAACTGGAGTAATACGGGCAATGCCCATGACGCGTTGCTGTTGAAGTACAAAGAACCGCTTTTTCAGGTTCACCTGGGATTTGCCTACAATAACACGAATGATACGCTCTTCACCTACAGGTATAATGTCTCTGGAATGTATCAAACCATGGGATTCGTCTGGTTGTCCAAAGAGTTGACCCCGGGCTTAACCTGTTCCCTGATTGGCATTGGCGAAGGATTACCACGGAGCATGGTAACAACAGGAACGTTCAAGGCGAAGACGGCTCGGGATTCAAGTTCGACAATGACATTTGGCAGATTCACCTTTGGGGGCAACATCGCCTATCAGAACCCCGAATCGATCTTTGGCGGAGCACTCACCGGCTATTATCAAGGCGGAAGGGATGCAAAAANNTGGAAGATTTGTCCGGACTGGCGGGCATTGACTATTTTTCCGGAACCAGCTATTCGGATACCATCGGCCTTGGAACTACTGTTTCACACACATTCAACAAATTGTACGGTACCAACCACAGCTTTAACGGGTCCATGGAATACTGGACTTCGCTCCCCAGCGGCGGACTCATCGATTACTTTGCTGGTGCTACCTACAAATTCAACAAGGAATTGTCCGCTGATCTCACAGGACATCTCTTTTCTCTCGCGCAGAAGATATACCAAGGAAAGACATTGCTGACGAACAAACACCTCGGGGGAGAACTGGACCTGACCCTGAANNCTTTACTTCGCACACCTCCACTGTTTATTATTCCATTACTACCTCAGCGTATCAGCCGCAATGGGCGTACATAATGTTGACGGTCAATCCGACGTTGCTCTAAACGTCATCACGACTGAATGTTCTCGACAATTATCGGCAAGGAGTTTGACGTATGAAAAGAGTACTTATTGTCATAGTTCTGGTTATCGTTGCCACCATAAACCTCCAGGCGCAAAAGGTTCGTGTCGCCGCGGCGGGAAATCTGCGGTCCATCATGGATGACATCAAGGCCCTCTATGCTGTGAACCACCCGGGGATTGTCATCGATGTGTCATTCGGCGCCTCGGGAACGTTGCTCCAGCAAATCCTCAATGGAGCGCAATTCGATTTTTACATGGCCGCCGACAGGGCCTTCCCCGACAAACTCAAAGAACAGGGAGCAGCGACCGGCGACGTCAGAACATACGCGTTTGGCAAGCTCGCACTTTGGAGCAATGTGCTGGATCTAAGCAAGGGGATCGAAATCGTTACTGACAGCGCCGTCGTTCACATTGCCATCGCGAAACCGGAAGTTGCTCCCTATGGTGAACGGGCAATACAATGTCTCACGCACTATGGATTGTACGAGAAGGTGAAGGACAAGATTGTCTATGCCGATAACATTGCGCAGGCGGCCCAATATGCCTCCACCGGGAATGCGGAAGTCGGGTTTCTTGCGCTCGCGTTGGTTCTCGCACCTGACATGCTGAATAAAGGTCACTACATCATCCTGGATCCACAAAGTTACAAACCGGTGGAACAAGCATGTGTGCTGGTGAAAACGTGGGAACGGAATCCCGAAGCATCCGGGTTCATGGACTTTGTCCTCAGTGATGCGTGCAAGCCCATATTTGAAAAATATGGATTCATACTGCCATGAACAGACTTTATGGGATCATAACGCATGTTCAGCAATCCGGCAGCATCGTGCTGGCGGATATTGACGTCGATGGTTATCAGTTCTCCTCTTTGTTGGTAAGCGCCAACGAAGGGTCGGTATGGCTTCATGAAGGGGGAAAAGTTCTTGTCATCTTCAAGGAGACAGAGGTGTCGTTGGGCAAAGACATCACGGGGACGCTGAGTTTGCGCAACAGTGTCCCATGCATCGTCAATGCAGTCCATCACGGGGAGATCCTCAGCATGGTCCTCCTGTCGTTTGCCGGTCACACCATCAAATCGGCGATAACCTCCCNNTATCTTGAACATACAGCCTGGTGACCACGTCACCGCGTATATCAAGGCAAATGAGGTCACACTCACCGAATCAACCAGCTAGCGGCATGAACGCAGAGTTTTTCGAAACGTTACTGTTGACAGGCAAATTGGCACTTTGCACAACACTGATCCTGATTGTCGTTGGATTGCCGATTGCTTGGTTCCTGGCATATTCACGATTCCGCGACAAGCCTGTTCTTGAAGCACTGCTGAGCATGCCGTTGGTGCTCCCCCCCACCGTTCTGGGATATTATCTGCTGCTCGCCTACAGCCCCAGACACGGATTTGGTCAATGGCTTGGCAGCGTGTTCAATGTGCGGCTGGCGTTTACCTTCGAAGGGGTGCTCATTGCATCGGTGATCTTTGGGCTGCCTTTCATGATTCAGCCCCTTCAGAGCGGGCTCAGGTCGTTGCCTGCACATTTGCGCGAAGCATCGTACACGCTTGGTAAATCGGAGACTGCCACGTTCTTTCGTGTCCTTCTGCCCAATGTAACGCCTTCGTTGATCACTGCAATCGCGCTGACCTTTGCGCACACGATCGGTGAGTTCGGCATCGTGCTCATGGTGGGAGGAAATATGCAGGGGACGACTCGCGTTGCCTCTGTTGCAATTTATGATGAAGTCCAGGCTCTTAATTTCGACACTGCTAATCAGTACGCATTCATCCTGTTCCTGGTCTCGTTTATCCTGCTGACTGTCATTTACAGCACCAATACGAAGCGAGACCAATGGAAGATGCTGTGATCCATATTGAGATCACGAAGGTGCTGCATTCTTCGGAAGGCACGATGGCACTGGAGGTGGGCACCGATATCCAGGCCGGAACGCTGACAGCGCTCTATGGTCCATCTGGTGCGGGAAAAACAACGCTCCTGCGGATGCTCGCAGGGCTGACGGCTCCAGATGCCGGCACTATTCGATGTGGAAACGACGTATGGTATGACAGCGAACGCGGGATAAATATTTCTCCACAAGAACGGAGCGTGGGGTTGATGTTCCAGGAGTATGCGTTATTTCCCAACATGACCGTGGAACAGAACATCCGCTTTGCGGAACACAGGAGCGAACGGGAGTTTACGGGCGCTCTTCTGGAGGCACTCCAACTCACGCCATTCGCTACCCGCAAACCTGCACAGCTTTCCGGCGGCCAGAAACAACGCGTCGCGCTTGCGCGCGCCATCGTGCGCAAGCCCCGCCTGCTGCTCCTGGATGAACCGCTCTCGGCGCTTGATGCCACCATGCGCGCCGCATTGCAGGACGAAATTGCGAAGGCACATTCGATGCTGCACTCGACGACTCTCATGGTCAGCCACGATCTTCATGAGGTGTTTCGCCTCGCCAACCATGTCGTATGCATCGGCAATGGCACCGTAACTGCGACCGGCACTCCCCAACAGGTCTTCTCAAACGCACGCATCGGCGGCAGATTCCAGGTAACAGGACAGATCGCAGCCATCGTGAAACAGGATATCATCAACATTGTCACTGTTATCACCCGGAACAACACTATTGTGAACGTCATCGCATTTGATGACGATATCGCAGATTTGTCCGCCGGCGACAGCGTGCTGGTGTTCTCCAAAGCCTTCAATCCCATCATTCAGCGGGTATAGCCCCACTCCACCCGCGGTAACCTGCTGAACCATGGATCCAGCACAAATCCTACCGTTTTGTCATCTTCCTCCAATCAACCTACACAAATGTTTCTTTCTATAAGGAGGACAGCATCGTTTGCCTTCCTTACATAGGCGTATTACGCGTTATCGCTGCATTACGTCGGCGTTTTCTTTGTTATACCTTATTTATAAGAATGGCACGGCATGTGCGTTATCTCCGGGAAAGAAGAATACCCATAACGTGGAGAACGACAATGCGAAAGATAGCCATTTACGGCAAAGGCGGAATCGGCAAAAGCACCACAACGCAGAACACTGTTGCGGGACTTGCCGAGATGGGAAAAAAGGTCATGGTCGTCGGTTGTGACCCGAAAGCCGACTCGACGCGATTGTTGCTTGGCGGGCTGGCACAAAAGACTGTGCTCGACACATTGCGCGAAGAAGGTGAGGACCTCGATTTGATGGACGTCATGAAGGGTGGCTACGCGAAGACAAGTTGCGTGGAATCCGGCGGCCCTGAACCGGGAGTTGGGTGTGCCGGAAGGGGCATTATTACTTCAATCAATCTCCTGGAGCAACTCGGCGCATACGACGAAGACAAGGCGCTCGATTACGTCTTCTACGACGTGCTGGGCGACGTCGTATGCGGCGGGTTTGCCATGCCAATCCGCGACGGCAAAGCCGAGGAAATCTATATTGTCTGCTCCGGCGAAATGATGGCGATGTATGCCGCCAACAACATCTCCAAGGGAATCGTGAAGTTTGCCCAGTCCGGCGTCGTACGCCTGGGCGGATTGATTTGCAACAGCCGCAAAGTGGACAACGAGCAATCCATGATCGAGGAATTCGCCAAGCGTCTTGGCACAAAGATGATCCATTTTGTGCCGCGTGACAACATGGTGCAGCGCGCTGAGATTAACCGGAAGACGGTCATTGAATTCGACTCAGAGCACACCCAGGCCAATGAGTATCGCGCGCTTGCCCGGAAGATTGATGGGAACAAGGAGTTCGTAATCCCCAAGCCGCTGCAAATGGGAGAATTGGAAGAGCTGCTCATTTCCTTTGGGCTGAACAATTGACCATACACCGTGGAGAACTTCGATGATACTCATTCAAGCCATTGTCCGTCCGGAGAAAGCCCCCGTGGTTATGCGGGCACTCTTTGAAGGCGGGTTTCCTTCCATCACAAAGATGACCGTCTACGGACGCGGCAAACAGCGCGGACTCAAAGTCGGCGATATCACCTACGACGAGCTCACCAAGAGCATGCTGATGATCGTAGTGAATGATGCCGACAAGGAGTACGTGATTCAAACCATTGTCGACAATGCACGCACAGGGACAAAGGGGCAGTTTGGCGACGGCAAGATCTTCATCACGCCAGTCGAAGAAGCGTGGACCATCAGCAAGGGAATCAAGGAGCTGTAAACGGGACAACCACATGAAAATGATCAGGGCAATTATCCGCATAGCGAAGATTAACAGCACCAAAGAGGCCCTGGCCGCCATCGGCCTGCCGTCGTTCACGGTTTCCGGCAAAGTCGAAGGGCGGGGACGCGGCAAGGGATTTGGTCCGCGGTACCAGGACTTTGTCAACAATCCGGAAACGCGGGCGACGCTCATCGCATTGGGCGAGGAGCCACGGCTCAAGACCAAGCGCATGATCAATCTGATCGTCACAGACGAGAAAGTTGACGCCGCCGTGCAGGCGATCATCAGTGCCAACAAGACCGGCAATATCGGTGACGGCAAGATCTTCGTGATTCCCATCGCCGAGGCAGTACAGGTACGGACGGGCGATGCAGGCGACAAGGTGCTGGACTAAGAACGAGCGAGGGCCATGAAAGAGCGACAATCAACAGCATTACCCGATCCGACAATCGTCAAAGAGATCATCCTCAAAGGGTACCCGGCCAAGATCGCGAAGAAGCGCGACAAGTCAATGGTGGTGAACACTCCTGCAACGCCGAAACAGATTCAGTCGAACGTGCGGACCGTACCGGGAATCATCACCCAACGCGGCTGCACCTACGCAGGGTGCAAGGGCGTCGTACTTGGACCAACAAGAGACATCATCAATATTACCCACGGTCCAATCGGTTGCGGCTATTACTCCTGGCTCACACGCCGAAATCAGACCAAACCCCTTTCGCCGGAAGATCCCAACTACATGACCTATTGCTTCTCCACGGACATGCAGGATTCCAATATCGTCTTCGGTGGGATGGACAAACTGCGTGCGGCGGTGAAAGAAGCCTTCGACATCTTTCATCCAAAGAACATTGCGATTTTCTCCACTTGCCCGGTTGGATTGATCGGGGATGATGTCCATGCAGTGGCGCGTGAAATGAAGGAAAAGCTCGGGATCAATGTGTTTGCCTTCAGCTGCGAAGGATACCGCGGTGTCAGTCAGAGCGCTGGACATCACATCGCCAACAACGGTTTGCTCCAGCATGTGATCGGCCGCGACGATTCGGTGCCGGAAGGGAAATGGAAGGTTAACCTTCTTGGAGAGTATAACATCGGTGGAGACGCGTTCGAATTGGAACGCATCTTCGAGAAGATCGGCATAACGCTTGTGGCCACGTTCAGCGGCAATTCCACGATGCGCGACTTTGAACGATCACATACTGCCGACCTCAACATGGTCATGTGCCACCGCAGTATCAACTATGCGGCCGAGATGATGGAAACAAAGTACGGCATCCCCTGGATCAAGGGCAATTTCATCGGGGCGGAGTCCACGACAAAGTCATTGCGGAAGATCGGGGAGTACTTT
>PMNP01000002.1:0-3922 GCA_003161755.1 Ignavibacteriota bacterium
TTCTATCGAATCACGGCCGATGGTCTTGTGAGGTCAAACAAGATGGTCTTGATAAAATGAGCTGAACGATACCAGGAGAGAATCCTGCATGCCTATTGTGAGAGGAAGCAAGCGAGGGTAGGGTTGCCTGCGCGGCTGGTTTGAGGTAACAGGGACAGGATTGAGCAGGTGTGGCGGGATGAAATCTGCGGGATTATCAAAGCGCTTAACAAGAGTCATGCCAGAGTCTTTCCGAAGTGGGCTTTTGGGGACGGGAAAAAAGGCACTGAGTCGGATACGCCTAAGTTCAAGGTGTCAACGACCAAGGGAACTTGAACGTTTTGCATGTTGAGATGGCAGNNCTCTTTAGTATTGAAACGGTTCAACAAGGTTCATCGACCTATGAGCCCATTGAGCTCGATTTGTGTTCGGTACAATGCTGAAAAAGTTCTCGGTTGCCGAACGGATAGACCACGGCCCCTCGGAGCGCTTTGCTTCAGTCGGTCACGGCCAGGAGAGGGCGTTCCGGCGAAATGCTGCGTTCGACGAGTTCTCTAGGACCATCGTACTACCACCGTATTCTCGATAACTCCCTGGCGAAATCCCAGGATGTGCCCAAATCCAAGCCTCTCAATGCCTAAGGGAATCAGCACGGTATGANNTTTCAACATCAAGACTGTATGATCCGCCTCAGTCGGCGGAGGGCTGAAGAGCTCTTGTCTTTGTGTAGCGATCCTGCATATGAGCGCTCGGTAGGATCGCGTTCGTTCCTGTGCATGGCAGCAGCGCTTTCGTCCGGGGGAACGATTTGCCGTCGTTCCCTTGGAGTACGGCTCCCCTGTTCTTTTTTTTTGAGACTGAAGTTCAATGACGTTTGAAACATTTTCTTCAGGAGAATCTTCATGGACAAATGTACGATTCTGAAAACAGGAATAGCCGCCTCCGCGATACTGTTCTTGGTCCTGGCGATACCATCCTTATCAAACGCGCAGATGGGATCATTGAAGGGGCATGTNNGACAAAAGCACGAATGATCCCCTCATCGGAGCCAATGTGGTTCTTGAAACGACAAGTATGGGAGTGACAGCGGATCTTGATGGTAACTTCATGTTCCACAGCATTCCCGTGGGCAAGTACTCTCTCAAGGTGTCGTACATAGGGTATGTGGCGATGAGTAAAGAGGTTACTATCGTTCAAGACTCGGTCTCGGAACAGACTTTTGCATTGGAACCTCAAGCAGTAATGGGCGAGTCGATAACAACGTATGCGCAAGCTCGAGGACAGCATGAAGCTATTAACCAGCAACTCTCATCGAACACCATCACCAATATTGTCTCTTCAGACAAGATCAGAGAGTTGCCGGATCAAAGTGCTGCCACAGCGCTAAGTCGCTTGCCGGGCATATCGCTCATGAATGGAGACCAGATTGTCATTCGCGGCATTCAAGCCAAACTGAACACGGTCCTTGTCAATGGCATTCAACTTCCGTCAACGGACATGAATGATCGTTCGACAAATCTCGGTTTTATATCATCGAATATGCTCTCCGGGATTGAAGTCATCAAAGCGCTTACCCCCGACTTGGATGCAAATGCCATTGGCGGTGTTGTGAATTTGAAGCTGCGAGAAGCGCCGGCAAATTTGCATTTTGATGTTCTTGCGCAAGGCAACTACAATTCCCAGGACAGAACACTCGACAATTACAAATTCTGGGCGAGCGTAAGTAATCGATTCCTTGATGACAATCTTGGCGTGTTTGTCCAGGGGAATGCAGACCGCTCTGATGTGGGAGATGACAATGCCAGCGCTTCCTATGGCATCAGTCAAAACCTCCCGTATGGTCAGGCTCCGNNATTCACCGATCAGCAGAATATCATTACCAATACCGGTGGCAGTCTTATTTTGGATTATCAACTTCCGGATGGCAAGATCATATTGCAGAATACCTATGCCCATAACGTCAGCGACAACACAAGCTATATTGATCAGCTCCACTTTGATGTCACGAACTTGACCTATTCGATGTTCCGCAACAAGTTTAAGAAAGACCTGGTCATCAACGCCTTACAGACGGAATATGCTTTTGGCGATGTCAAATCTGAATTCACCTTATCGCATTCCTTTAGCAACAAGAAGACCGACATACGGTATGGAGATCCGAATAATTTCTTTGGTTTTCAGAATACGGATCAAAACCATCCATTCGGGGTGGACGCCAACGGCAAGACTATTACCTATGTCAACCAGCGATCGACTCTGACCCCGGATGATGTGTATAAGATTCCAATAGATCCCACCGATCCGCTCGACGCCCGAGTGGGGGGATGGGTAGTTACCCGTGGAGAAACGTTTGCGCAACACATCTATAATTCATCTCTCGACTTCACCGTGCCGTTGACGTTATCCGAAGATTTCTCATCACAATTTAAAGCCGGTGGGAAGTTTAGCAGGTCGACACGTACCAACGATGTTGAAGCGTCATTCGAGGGAGCGGGATCTGACGATTATTATGCAAATGTGAGAAATTTCTTCCCCTACAAAGTGCTGGGAGTGAACAATCCGGTTCTCTTTTCTGATCTCTGGAATCATGATTATTCAAGAGGGCAGAACTTTCTTGAGGGTACGTACCCCTTCAAGTATGCAGNNAATATGCAATTGATAAAGATAGAATGGATGCCTTTATGATTCAGGGAAAGACTGGCTGGCTCAATGCCAGGAATAAACCTGCTTCGGAAAGAGATGACTTCTATGGTGCTGAAATGTTCTCTGCTGGGTATCTCATGGGTACGTTTAATATCGGTACCCAACTGTCACTGATTGGTGGCGCGCGGTACGAACACTACAACATGAAGTACAAGGCGAAATTCGTGTATGTCACGCACTCCGTGTATGGGTATGCAAACATCTATGATACGCTCAACACGGTTGATCGGAATGACGATCAACTCTTTCCCAATGCCCAACTCCGCTATAAATTCACCGAGTGGCTCGACCTCAGATTAGCGTATACCACATCGATTTANNCAAACCGGCGTCATCAACCAACTATGATGCGTATGTCTCAATCTATAATAATGAAATAGGGTTGTTTACCGTCGGCGGCTTTTATAAGAGAATCAAAGATGTGTTCTATCAGGCAAATATTTACTACAAGAATTTACAATCATACAATGTGTCATTCCCGGATTCAGCAACGTTCAATGCGCTGGGAGTGCATGCGCCGGGCCAATCGGAGCAAATTACCACATTTATCAACAATCCTAGCCCTGCACATTTGAGAGGTCTCGAGCTCGAATGGCAGACAAATTTCTGGTATCTGCCTGAACCGCTCAATGCCCTGGTATTGAATATCAACTATACGAGAGTCTGGTCCGATATGGACTATCAACAAATCAGAAACAAGGATTCAACCTATCTCGACGGCAGGTTCACGAGACACGTCTATCTTACAAGAGACACCGTGCGTAATGCCAGACTTCTTTTCCAGGGTGATAATGTTCTCAATATTGCCCTTGGAGTTGATTACAAAGGCTTCTCAGGGCGTATTTCCTTCAACCTGCAAGGTGATGTCATTACCAGTGTTGGATCACGGCCCGAAGAAGATCAGTTCACGGGAACGATTTATCGGTGGGANNGGGGTTAAGCATAGCCCTTAATGGCATCAACGTTTTCCATAATCCCATCAAGACGTATCAGAAGTTCAGCAGAACAGTTGGAGGGGCAGTTCTTGACAACCTGGAGTCCATTGATTATTCACCGAGAATATTTGAACTGAATCTCCGCTATAGTCTCTAAAAGAGCTGAACAAAATGAAAGAAAGGTGTTACGGCTGCCAAAAGAACAACTTTGTCCAATAATGGAAGGGAAGAGCATTCTTAACAAGCGGTGCGGTTAGCACGTTGTCATAATTATTCTGTTATCGAATAATTTAAAGAGGCAGAAT
>PMNP01000002.1:3931-10062 GCA_003161755.1 Ignavibacteriota bacterium
TGAAAAGAATACTGTTACCTTTTTTGGTGTTGGTTCTCATTGCGACGCCAACATTGTTTGCTCAAACATTGATGGATTATGTCCTTGAAGTGCGAGGCGATACTCTGGTCATTAAAGACTTTAATGACATGACGCAACAGTCAAACTCCCTGACCAACGCTCTCGCATTGGACACGGCAAGCGTTCCGGCTNNGCTTGCGACTAACCCCACCACAAGCTCATTGAGACCTACGGTGATTGTTGGGGCTGACGCAACACGTTTAGTCAACAACAAGAATGCCTCATCAGCGCCCCCGCTCATTTGCGGTGCGACAATTGAAGGAGGCTCATCAAATTCTGGTCAGATCAATTTCGCAAATGATTTGACAATAAAGAACTGCAATCTTATGCCCGCTGCATCCGATGGTACCTTAGGATGGCAGTTGTTCGGCGCTTCTGCGCCCAATTGCAGGGTGTTTCTTGAGAATGATCTCTTTGAGCATACACGCTGGATATTCATGACTGCTGACAAGCCGGGGACGAAACTCCTCTGGAAGGACTGCTATTTTGTCAATATGAGCGGGCAAGCGTGCAGACGCAATGGTGGTGTGTTTGATGGTTTCAGCAATATGGACACCATCCTTGTTCAAAATTGCACACACGTTATGGCTGAAGGTTCAATGTACAAGTTCAGAAACTACGTGTATAGTAGAATCATCTTCAATCATAACACATTTATCAACTGTGCCGGCTCGGTATTCGAAAGTCTTGGATACGAAAGCAACATGAGCATTACCAACAACATCTTCGTGAACAGCAATGTTCAACCATTTATGCAGGGCATATTGGGCGATGCGACTGAAGTGGATGCCGATGGGTTGGTTACGGGTCTCGTGAATGTTCGTAATTTCCCTGACCCTTCGTATCCAGTAGTGCCGAGAAAGATTCTGTTTGAAGGAAACGTCGTGTATTGGGATAGCAGATTCAATGACATGAATACCATACTGGACGCAAATAATGTTAATGGCTATACCGCATGGGAATCGCAAATGGTTATCATGAATAGCAGATCTCAGAATATGTTCAATGATAATGCGACGTATCCGTATTTGACTCAAGGAGTTACATATTCAGAAGTTCCCAGTTTCACTGACTCCAGGGATCTTCTTACTGCTCAGGTTGACAGCATAAAGGCATTTAGTGTCGGAACTGTCGATCTCGCGAGCACGAACATTCTGTCTGACTGGCGTCTGGTCAATACTGGCGCACTAAACTATATTTACTCCGACTGGCCAATTCCGGTAGATCTGTCGTATAGCAATGCCAACTTGTTAGCAGGTGCAACTGGTGGTTTTCCGGTCGGTGACTTGAATTGGTTCCCGGCAAGAAAAGCTACGTGGGCGGCCCAAGAAGATGCTGAAAATGCCGTCATAACGAATGCATTGAATACTGGAACTACGACCATCACAGCTGTCAATGAAGCTGGAACTGTTCCTTTGAAATTCCAGCTCCAACAAAATTTCCCGAACCCGTTCAACCCGAGCACGAAGATCGTCTTCACATTGCCCAAAGCCTCCAACACAAGGCTGACGGTCTTCAACGAGTTGGGTCAGAAGGTCGCCACGATGCTCGACGGTTACCAGTCGGCCGGTCAGCATATAGTGACGTTTAACGGATCAAGCCTCGCCTCCGGTACATATTTCTATCGGCTCGAAGCGGGTTCGCTAGTGTCTGTCAAGAAGATGCTGCTCATGAAGTAGCAATGCATCTGTGCTCTTGCGATGTTACATAAAACCCTGATATGCATCATCAGGGTTTTATGTTTTTATTATAGGTGGTTATTGCTATTCAGGGTTGAAAACACTAATTCTTTTGTATCCGGGCAAAATCATTTATTGCGAAGCATCCTATGCCACAACGATTAATTCATTTGCTGAGTTCTCCTGCGTTGATATTCCTGGCCCTGGTTGCCATTACCAATTGTAAAGCACAGGATTCCATTCGTCAGAATATCATCGTCACCATCCCGGGCGACTGTTCAATTGGTTTTCCTGAATTGCAGAAGTTTGTCGTCGATCACCATTACGATCTCATGTACATGTATGACAAGGCGGAAGGCTACAAGAGAGGTCTGGATGACATGGTCTTTCGCCGATTGAAAGTCATTGACTTTTTCAACCTGGGATTGCAGGACCATGCGGAATTGCTTCAGAGTGTCAGACGGACGATCAACGAAGAATTGGTGAATGATTACTTCAAAAAGCAATTCCTTGGAAAATATGTCAATGATCGATCCATGCAGGAAATATATAGGCAAATGGGAAGGGAAGTGTACTATCGGCAAGTGGTGTTGAGAAAGCCGGAAGACGCTTCACAAAAGGCCGTACATTCCTTGAAAGCGGCAGCGAAAGCCATAAAAGCAAGGTTGGACCATGGCGAAGACTTTGCCGGATTGGCGAGGATCTATTCGCAGGATGCTGCAACAGCCCGCTTGGGCGGTATGATGCCTCCCATACGGTGGAAGACGGTTCTTTTGAACATGTATGATCATGCCATTGAGAATCTCGCCGTTCGTAATGTGCACATGGTCGAGACAAGTGAGTCAATAAACCTCGTGGAGGTTGTGAGAATTGATACGGTCGAGGTGCAGCCATTTGAAAAGGTAAAGGATGACATACGCAAAGCCCTTGAGGAAAAATACATGGGGGGAAGTCTTGAGGAGTTTGACAGGGCTAAACACAAACTCATTGATGAACAATCGGTGAACTGGAACAAACGAACACTCAAACAGCTTGTGTCGTGGTCAAGTATTCCCAACTTCTATAAAGAAGCCTATGAAGATACGATGCAACAGGCAATCTCCCTGGGGAGAAACGGTGTGATCATGAGATATGCCCAAGGCGAAGTCGATCTTAAGGAGTATCTGCGTTTGTTGGATAACGTGCTGACATTGGGGAATTCTTCTTCGCTCAATGCAGAAGAAGTCAAGAAGTTTATACTCGAGGCTGTGCGGACAAACATCATCGTCGAGAAGGCGAAGGGCCTGAATCTTGAGAAGGAAATATTCAATTCGAGCACGACAAATCCAGTCATGCGAAACGAGATCATTAGAATTTACAACCAACAAGTAATTGACGCACAAATTCCGAAACCCACCGAGGAAGCACTCCGGCAGTTCTATGAGAAGCAAAAGGACTCCCTGTTTTATCAGTTGGCGAAAGTGAATATTTATGCAATCACATCTCCGGATGGGAAGACTATCGATTCTCTGGGGCACAAGCTCGATGAGAATGTCCCTTTTGAGAAATTAGCAGGCAAAATATTCGTAAAAACGTACATACGGGACCGTGAGGGAGTCGTCAAACCGTATTTGAGCTCAGAAACACCTTTCCTTGGCAGCGCCNNCGAGGGGAGACAGTACGCGTTGATCAAGTGTGTGGCAAAAAGGGAAGAGAAACAGCTCACGTATGAGGATGTGGAAAGGACGATCACCAATGACTTCATTGATTTCTTCAGGGAGAAAAGCGATCGCGCCACGCGAGAACATCTGAAGTCACAATACCCCATAGAATTCCATGAGGATGTCCTCAAACACAGTCTATCGGTAATGGGAATTCATGCACAGGAGTAGACCTGTGTCCGGAAGCTCATGACACCTTGCATGAACCACTATGGCTCTCTCGCTTTATTACGCCTTGTGCAACACAAAAGAAGCGGTACTGCGGCTGGAAGGGCGCGCGAGTAATATTCCCTAAGGAAATCCGGCGGCAAGCCGCAATTTCTCAAGCAATAGCAAAGCGTTTCCACGGACAATCGGTCGACACCGAGAATGCCAGATACGACACTTCCCTCAGAAATGAAGAATCGCAAGCTCATCTATTTGAGTATTTTCTTCATTTCCGCATGCGTGGTGTGTTTTGAGGTTGTCTCAACGCGCATTTCGTCTGTGATATTTGTCAACGATTACGCCTTTTTCATATTGTCCCTCGCCATACTCGGGCTGGGATGTGGCGGCATTGTTTGTCATTACAAAATTCACGAGAATGAAGTTGGCCCTTCGCTGAAAATTGTCTCCCGGTATGTTCTGTTGCTCGGCGCTTCCTTGTGTTTCTTCATCGTTTCGGTAATAACGCTGTCGGTTACCAACCCGTTTGTCTATTTCTTTCTTCTGTTCATTCCCTTTGTCCTTGCGGGTGTTGCTTACGCCCAACTCTTCAAGATCTATGCAGTACACAGTTTTGCCTTGTACGCGGCTGATCTGGCCGGGGCGGCAACAGGTTCCATCGCATCTCTTGGCATATTCAGCGCATTGGGGGCACCAAATGGTGTTCTTTTGTTGGCGGTTGTCGCCTTCAGTTCAGCTTTGGGTTTTGCCTATGACCGTTTGAAGGGGAAGAGAATACTCGGCGCATGTTTGATTCTTTCCATTGCACTTTTCATGCTGATCTATAATGGCAGAAACGACTTCATGGGCATGGTGCCGATTGGCAATTTCCTTGAAAAGGATTTCTTTCATGTATATCCCAATGTCAATACACGATGCCAAATTGTCGATAGCCGGTGGAGTGTCTACGGGCGATCCGATCTGGTGGAATACAGCCATCAGGATNNATCGCTTTAATGGAGATGTAAAGAAGCCAAACCATATTCTCTTGGAACTGCTGGTCAGGCAACCCAATGCGATTCCTTTTCTCTTCCTGAAACCGCAGGAAAAGAACGATATGCTTGTTATTGGTCCTGGCGGAGGCAAAGAAGTGTTGATGGGACTGTTCAGCGGCGTGGAGAAGATCACCGGTGTGGAAATCAATCCCGATTTCGTGGACATAGTGAAGGAACAGAAGGAATTTGACGGAGGGATCTATTCCAACTTTGCCAACGTGGAGATTCTGGTAAGGGAGGGAAGGCATTTTATCAAACAGTCAAATCACCGGTATGATATCGTTGCTATGGCATTCCCATCCACCGAGCAGGTACAAAACATTGACGCTTTTGCAATGAGTGAAAACTATCTTGTTACAAGCGAGGCAATACATGACTATCTGAACATATTGACCCCCGAAGGCAGTCTCATTCTTACTGTGCACAATACCTGGGAACTGCAACGGCTGATTACGACTGCCATTTTTACATTTGAGGATCTTGGAGTCAAGAGCAAGGATGCCCTCAATCACTTTGCGATACTGGAATCAGAATATGCACCGACGTTGGTGATCAGAAAGTCTTCATTTAGTGCGGACGATATTGGGTATTGGCGAAGTATCATCAAGAAGATTCCTTCAGAGCTACCCGTCGTGACTTTTCTTCCCTACAGTTGGGATCGGCTTTATCGGAGTGATATCAACCGGATGTTGTATGCCATGAGTCAAGACGATGAATTTCTGCAAAAATACATTGACCAGGACAAATACGATATTTCTCCTTGCAGAGATGACAGTCCATATTTTTACAAGGTAAAACGGGGAGTACCCGGCGAGTATCTGTGGCTCCTGGCTGCAATCATCGTATTTAACGTCGTTATCGTAGGATGGCCCATGAGGCTCCTTCAGAAGAAAGCGAATACGAAGAAGTTGCAGGCTGTCATTGTACCATTGCTCGCGTTTATCTGCATCGGAATAGGTTTTATGATCCTGGAAGTGTCACTGTTTCAAAAACTGGTGCTTTACCTTGGCTCTCCTGCCGTCTCCTTGTCGATTCTCTTGAGTTCATTGCTCACAGGAATGGGGATGGGAAGCTTTTGGGGAAAGAACATCTATACGGCGAACGTTGCCAAGCGACTGTATGTAGTGAGTCTATGGATTGTGATAGGGGGGATACTGCTTTTTCTCCTTTCTCCTCAAATACTGTCAATGTGCCTTCACTATAGTTTGCTAGTCCGTTGTACAGCAACGTTCTTTATGATTCTTCCCTTCGGCTTTTTAGTGGGGATCCCGTTTCCTTCCTGTATTCAATTGTTAAAACAGGAAAATATGGAGAGGTATATACCCTGGATGTATGGGGTGAATGGCGCCATGTCGGTGCTGGGTTCTGTTCTTGCCGTCATTCTCACGATGCTTTTGGGTTTTACAGCTACCTTCTATATTGGTCTGACGTTCTATCTCATGCTCCATGTGGTTTTGCGTTACGCAAGGAATCGCTAGAAAACTTCCCACCCC
>PMNP01000002.1:10074-10251 GCA_003161755.1 Ignavibacteriota bacterium
CCGGTGTTCATGCCGGTGGGGACACAGGGGACTGTGAAGGCAATGGAACAGCGGGAGTTAAACACCGCTGGTGCCGGAATAATCCTCGGCAACACATACCATTTGTACCTCCGTCCGGGACCTGCCTTGATCGAGAAGGCGGGGGGATTGCACGCATTCATCCACTGGGATGGCCAC
>PMNP01000015.1 GCA_003161755.1 Ignavibacteriota bacterium
GTCCTTGAGAGATATTTTGACACCACGTATGGAAGATTTGTTCACACGGATCGACAGACTCAAAATAGGGTCAATGACCCTGCAATAATGTGGGTTTCCTCCACATCGAAAATCTTTTACGAATTGAACAAAGAAGTGGACCAAAGGCGCGGGGCTCATGTTGAAGCTGATCGATCCCTGCTCCTCACCTTTCAGCCAAGAGAGGTTGCGGGTAGAAATGTTCCCTGACGAATGNNGTAGCGTCGGGGTGTTCATCGTGGTGATGAGCCTCGAGATGCTACTCTTTCCCTATCCGCCACCGGCGGCAGGCGGAACGATGGCTCCAGGACGGGCGATGGTCATCGGCATCATCGCAATTTCGTTGGGCTACTGGATAGTTTCCCATAAGCGTGTGTTCGGGGTTATTCTTGGCGCAATGCTGTTGATCTGGATAATAGTTCTTGCACTACTCCCAATGTCGTGTTAAGAAATCCTAGAGAAAAGGTCTTTGAGCGAACAGGATGAGCAGAGATGAATTCATTTTGACCCTCAGCANNCCAAAAACGATTGTCTTCTGCATCGGATATCACGGCTCTCATGTTTGGACCCTACTAACCGCCCTCCAATATCCGTCAACCATCTACCCAATCTTAGCGAGACGCGCAGATGTGGTCGGCAAAACTCGATGGATCGTGCAACCCCAGGAGTCAGTCGTAGTTTCGGGATTGGCAGACGAAATCCTGGACGGAACGCTTAGGCAGTTCGAAATGGAGGAAGAGCTAGGAAGTCGCTCATTGGGTGCCATCCTCATCTACCCATACGGTTGCGAGGGAGCACGACGGAAGAGAGTAGCAGAGGACAACTTAAAGAGGATGGAACATTTGGGATGGAATNNGACGCGATATCGATATTCGCGAAGCCTGGGCCGTTGACGAAAAACGAATCGTTGAAACGATATTGAAGATGGCGAGGAACGAATGATAAAAAGGATGGAGCGGGGGCGAAAAAGGATGGAATGAATGAGGAAAAGGATGGCTAAGCATCTTCACTACAAGTTGAGACCAGCCATGGGACCGTAAGGAATCAGGGAATATACGTTTGTTTCAGTGACTCGGAGACGCCAGCAGTTTGAGCGTCTCCGCGCTATTTGGTACCTGCTCTTCAAGCATCAAAAGGAGGGAATAATGAAGTGGCACGAATCGATGATCGAGAAGGCCAAAGGGTTCATTGAAAAGGGNNAGGTTTGCTAACGACAAAGACGGTTTGTCATTCATTCTGCATGTAGCCGTTCAAGCCGAAAACCCAGACGAGTACCTGTATATGACCGAGGCCTACGTAAAGATATTCGACCAGAAGGATGGAGCCGATGTAGCGCTTGGGAAGCTGTTCGTGGATGGAGCGCTCCAGGTAAGTCAGGTTCCTTCCGCGAAAGAGTGTATTACGGTTCTGTTTGGAGACCGGAAAGCCGAGAAGCTCGGGACGATCATTTTCGAGAANNGCTTCTTCTATGACCATAATTCGGAAAAATCAGTCTGAAAGGGAACGGGATGGCGACATTCTGGATGGGTTCGACGCCGACTCGATGCGACCTCTGCAACACCAAGCTCAAACATCTGTTCGTAGACGGAAAGACGGTAATGGGTTCCTGGGGAATTCTATGTGCGAAGTGTTTCGAGGACTGTGGAGTAGGTCTGGGAACAGGGAAAGGACAGCTCTACATACGGCTTGAGAAGCAGGACAGTGACGGTAGGCAGAGGTGGCAAAGGGTGGCTGGGTAGCGTCGGGCGGGATGGCACGCGGTCAACGCGTATAAGTTTTCGCGTAGGAAATATTCGTAACTCAATTACTACAGATGTAATACCAGTAGGTGAACTCTCCAAAACCGGGATACAATTGTGATTACTATGAATCTTGGCTATCTTAGGGCGAATTCTTCCTCCCCTAATTTATCCATGAACAATTGTGCCACCAAACAGCTTCAAGAGTGACGAGAGTTTCTTAGAGAAGCTTGCAGTGGGAGCAGCAGGAACGAAAGCAACAATGAATCGCCTTCGAGAATTGGGGTTTCGACCAATTGAGCTCGAACGCGGCTCCAGTGGCTATAAAATATGGAAACAGATCAAAATAAAGCGAATCAGGGTTCCAGATATTATATGTCTTAGAACTGGCAAGCGTTTCGAATCGAGAGGTAAAACCAAACTCGAGATTTCAATGTCGCACTCCCTCAAGGATCCTAATCGGGCTTGGGACGCTGGCATGAGAAGTGACGACATGGTTGCGGTTGTCCAATGTGCGCGGCAAAGTGATAGCATAGTCGATTGGGCTCCCTGTTCGCCGATTCATTTTGTACTGGTAGCCGATATGCAAGCCGCCTATAGGAAAAAGCGAGTTACAATAACGAAACCAAAAGGAGTTGAAGAGGGGTCTGAAATTCGAATAATTTGGCCTTCTGCAATTTCAGACGCAAAATCTATCGTAACTGAGATTACAGGTACGTCAGTCCGTCTCTCGAAAATGAGTGGCGAGCGACCCCAACGATGCCTTCTAAAGCGGAAAATAGGCCAGCTTTTGCCGCAATGCAGACAGGGCGAGGAGGTACAGCAGAATCAGATAGTTGCGTCCATTGTTCGG
>PMNP01000074.1:0-503 GCA_003161755.1 Ignavibacteriota bacterium
TCGTTCGCGGAGTCGATCCGCATCCTCTGGCAGGTCGGGACGCTGCGCAGGATCTGGTACTCGCTGCCGTTCCTCGCGGCGTCGTTCATCGGCCTCGTGACACTCACCTCGCTCTACTACGAGCACGTGTTCCACCTCGACGACTTCCAACGTGGGCTCGTCGCCGCGCTCGCCGAGCCCGACCATGAGGCCGCTTTTCGTTGTCATGCCGGCCTGTTTTGCACGGGTGATGACCTCCAGCGAGCGTTCATATTTTGCCTGCGGTCGCACGTCTGCGTACAACCGAGGAACCGTTTCGATGTTATGATTGAGTATGTCCGGTTGTGCTTCGATGACAACGTCCAGGGCCCACTCCACTCCGCGGAAATCCGGAATAAGCACTTCCACCGTCACTGACGGGTTAACCTTGCGGATCTGCAACACTGTCTCCGCAAACACACCAGCCCCGCCATCGGGAAGTTCATCCCTATTCACGGAAGTAATCACTGCGTGTTTGACGCCCA
>PMNP01000074.1:516-685 GCA_003161755.1 Ignavibacteriota bacterium
AAAATTCTCGCCAAGCGGCACCTTCACCTTCAACCAATCAGGCCGGACAGGCCGTGAAGGAGGATCTGACGCTATCTCCTGAATGATGAACTCCATTGGGTTCCTTCCATAACATATTCTGACCTACAACGTCCGCTTCTCGTCAAACCCTTCGAGCCGTTTCTCTATT
>PMNP01000074.1:744-7679 GCA_003161755.1 Ignavibacteriota bacterium
GTCGTTCACCGCCCGTGCATAGCCTACAAAGTTTCTTTCTTCTGCGTGTTTGATGACCGGAACAAGCAGACCATTGTCGGTAGCGACAGCAATTCCGATATTGATAAAATTCTTTCGGACAATCTTCTCCCCTTCAATCGAGCAATTGAGGAGCGGAAAGTTCTTAATCGCCTCAACAACAGCCTCGACGATGTAGGGGGTAAAGGTGAGTTTGAATCCTTCACGGCGCTCGAATTCCTCCGCCAGTCTGGCGCGATGGCGCACGACCGATGTCATATCCACCTCATGGATTGCAGCTACGTGAGGCGACACCTGAACGCTTCGCACCATGTGCTGTGCCATTCCCTGGAGCACTCTGCCCATTTGCCAGATTTCATGATCAGGCGAAGGATATTTCTTGCTCAGGATGGCATCGTCGACAGGCTCGGCAAGTTGAGTCAACGGGCGCCCCGACATTGTTCGCGAGCGAGTCTCCTGCCGCTCATGAGGATNNTGCGCTTCCAGATCTTTCTTGCTGACGCGCCCCCCTTCACCGGTACCCGTGATGGATTCCAGCTCGCCGAGCGAAACGCCTTCGTTTCTGGCAACGGACAGAACGAGCGGGGAATAGAATCGGGTGCCTGCAGTCTGGCGAGAGGCTGGAACCTCAGGCGGATGTTCCGCAATGGTTGCGTGTGTCGATGGTTTTGGTGCGACAGCGTGTACCGTCTCTCCCTGACCATCCCCTTCAGATTCGATATACGCGATCACGGTGCGGACCGAGACTGTCTGGTTCACCTGCGCGGTAATTTCTGCGAGAATGCCTGCAGCAGGAGACGGAATCTCCGAGTCAACTTTGTCAGTACTGATTTCAAGAAGAGTTTCGTCCTTCTTTACAGTATCGCCCACCTTCTTGAACCACTTGACAATGGTTCCTTCAACGATACTTTCTCCCATCTGCGGCATGACGACTTCGATTCTGGCCATGGACGTCTCTGATTGGCTGGTGAGGTCCTGAACGCACTCTTACCTATTGCTATCGATACGTAGTTTTCCTGCTCCTTGCACTTCCCTTTGATTCTGTCCCGACCTAAAATCGCCCCAACTGTCGCAATGCCGCGACCACTTTTTCGACGGTTGGAAGAAATGCTTCTTCNNCACAGGCGTGTCGAGAGATGCCACACGAACGATTGGCGCATCCAGATACCCGAACGCCATTTCGGCAATGAATGCGGCGACCTCCGCACCAACCCCGCCCGTGCGTGTGGCTTCATGCAGGATGAGAACTTTCCCCGTCTCTTTCACACACTGTATGATGAGTTCATGGTCGAGTGGTGCAAGCGAGCGAAGGTCGACCACGCATGTTTCATTTCCTTCTTCCTTGGAAATCCGTTCGGCCGCATCAACTGCTGTAGAGACTGTTGGTCCGTACGTAAACACCACCATGTCCTTGCCAGGTCTTCGGATCGTCCCTTTTCCCAATGGGACGATAAATTCCTTCTCAGGAATGTCNNAGAGATTTGTATTCGAGAAAGAGCACGGGATTGTCATCCCGTATTGCCGCCTTCAAAAGCCCTTTGGCGTCATAGGGTGTTGCGGCGGCGACAATCTTGAGTCCAGGAACGTTCGAAAACCAGGCTTCCGGATTGGCCGAATGAAACGGCCCTCCATGGATGTTCCCTCCGCTCGGCAGTCTCACCACCAGCGGCACAGGAAGCCTCCATCGGTAATGAATCTTCGCAGTATTCGTGACGAGTTGATTGAATCCGCAACTCACGAAATCCGCAAATTGCATCTCGGCAACCGGACGCATCCCCACAAGCGCCGCTCCTGTTGCGGCCCCGACAATGGCGGCTTCCGAAAGTGGCGTGTCGATCACCCGGTCTTCACCAAATTCTTCGAAGAGCCCTCGAGTGGCCTTAAACGCCCCGCCGAACGCACCAATATCTTCCCCCAGGAGAAACACGGACTGATCGCGCCGCATTTCCTCTCTCATTGCCTGGTTGATGGCGTCGATATATGTGGTAAGTGCCATTTCTTAGTTGTGCCGGATGGTCAGGAATGTTTTATGGATGAAAAACACCGTCTTCAGCTTCCTTTCCTTCCGGGTAAGGAGCAGCGACTGCTTCCTCAACAGCCTTTTCCACTGCGTCGACAATTTCCGCTCCAAGCGATGATCGCCGCCCATCATCCAGAATACCGGATTCGATGAGGTGACGCTCAAACTGTTCCAGCGGGTCTTTCCGCTTCCATTCTTCCAACAATGTGGGCGGGACATATGCGGCATCGTCGGCAGCCGAATGTCCCTGCATGCGCATCGTCACCGATTCCACCAGGGTTGGCCCGAGTCCTTTGCGAGCGCGATCCACCGCGGTGCGACACGCCTCGTACACTGCAAGAACATCAGTGCCGTCGACCGTAACGCCCGGTATTCCGTAGCCCTGTGCCCTTGCAGCCAGACAAGGAGCGGTAAACTGTTTGCTCACAGGCGTTGAGTATGCATACTGGTTGTTTTCGTCGATCAGCACAAATGGAAGCTTCATCACCGCGGCCATGTTCAACCCTTCATGAAACTCCCCCACATTGCTGCCGCCATCTCCGATAAAGTTCATCACCACCGCTCCCTCATGGCGGAGCCGGGATGCAAGTGCCACACCAACAGCCACAGGAATCATCGCAGCGAGATGGCTGACATTGCCATAAATTCGCAACGCGGGATCGGCATAATGTCCCGTTCCGTCGCGTCCTCCGGTAAGACTGTTCTGCCGGGCCAGCTGTTGGAGAAAAATGGCACGAAGCGATTGACCTTTCACAAGGTGGGCGCCGAGATCCCGGTGCATCGGAAAAAGGTAATCATTGGACGCAAGAGCAAAGGCGCTTCCTACTGCGGTTGCTTCGTTCCCGCGTCCCGTGTACGCTCCTCCTACGATCTTCCCCTGCTGATAGAGCCGCACGATCGCAATGTCACATTCCCTCGTCAACCTCATAAAATATAACAGCTTGAGCAAGTCGGCATTGCTCAGATCCGACTTGACCAATGAAGCTCGTGTCCGGGTGGTGTTCATGATCAGTATTTCACGAGTCGGGTGAGCGCGGCAACAATGTCTTCTTCCTGAGGAAGCATTGCATGTTCGAGAGCCGGCCCATAGGGCACTGGACAATCCTTCGCTGCGACTCGCATCACCGGCGCGTCAAGGCTCTCAAAGGCCTCGGCAGCAATGACGGCGGCAATTTCAGCTCCAAAGCCTCCGGTCATGCAATCTTCATGGGCAATCAGCAGCTTACCCGTCTTTCGAACGGAGGCAAGAACCGTTTCCTTGTCCCACGGATTAAGAGTTCTCAGATCGATCACTTCCACTGTTGCGTCAGTGCCGGCTTCAATTTCTGCCGCAGCATCAAGGGAGCGTTGGACGAGCATTCCCCAGGTAACAAGAGTGGCGTCATTGCCTGTACGCTTCGTTGCAGCAACACCGAATGGGAGCACATACTCAGCCCCTGGCTCCGGAGAAGCAGCAAATCCCTGGCGGTAAAGGCCCTTGTGTTCACAGAACAACACAGGGTCGTTCATGCGGCAGGCTGCCTTGAGCAAGCCCTTGGCGTCGGCGGCATTCGATGGATAGGCCACGCGAAGTCCGGGCATATGTGTGAAGAATCCTTCAATGGACTGGCTATGATATACCCCGCCGTGAATGTATCCTCCAACGGCCACGCGTATGACCATGGGACAGCTCCATTGCCCTCCTGAACGGGATCTCAACATTGAAACTTCATTGCGGATTTGCATGAACCCCGGCCAGATATAATCGCCAAACTGAATCTCCACCACCGGCTTAACATCTCCCCTGACGGCGAGGCCGAACGCAGTCCCGATAATGCTCGCCTCAGCCAACGGAGAATTGAATACGCGATGTTCCCCAAAGCGCTCGGTCAACCCACGCGTCGCAGTAAAGACCCCTCCCTTTTTTCCCGCAACATCCTCCCCGTACACAATCATGGCAGGCTGGCGTTCCAACTCTTCTGCAAGAGCGTGGTTGATTGCATCAACCATAACGACGTTCGGACCTGTCGCTGCCGGAATTCCAGAATCAACATTCCACTCCGGAGGTTGGGAGTCGTAGACGTGGTCAAGAAGAACCGAGGCAGATGTTGCCGGACGTTGTTCGGCCCGATTGGCAGCCTCCTCGATCTCCTGCTGAAGTTCGCTTTTGATGGCAACAAGCGCCGACTCCGCGACCACGTCATTTGTGATCAGTAGCTTTTCCAAACGAGGGATGGGATCACGCTTTTTTTCATTTTCAAGCTCAGACAGATCTCTGTACTTCCTCTGGTCGTCGGATGATGAATGAGGAAGCAACCGGACCACATCGGCTTCTATGAGACTCGGCCCTTCGCCCCGACGCGCTCTGTGTACCGCTTCCACTGCTGCCCCGTACACTGCCGGGAAATCGCAGCCGTCCACATGATAGCGCCGGAGTCCATCATATCCCCTGACAATATCGCAGACTGATGCCGCTGCCATCTGGTTCTTGGCTGGCACAAAGATCGCGAACCCGTTATTCTCCACAAGAAACACTACAGGATACTTTTCGCGAGCCGCCCAGTTCACCGCTTCGCTGAATTCCCCTTCGCTGGTCGCCCCTTCACCGGAGGATACGTACACGACTTCGTCCGTCCCCTTCATGGCCGCACCCATTGCCGTACCCACCGCCTGAAGGAACTGGGTGCCTGTTGGGCTTGATTGTGACACTATGCGCAATTTCTTATGGCCATAATGAAACGGCATGCTGAACCCATGGCTCCCTGGTCCCTCTTCGCGGTGAAGAGCCTCGAGCATAATCTCTTCCGACGTGTAGCCCAATTGCAGGGAAAAANNAAAAGCGAGATCGCGATAGTAAGGATAGGCCCAGTCATATCCGGGTTTCAGTGCAAGTGCCACGGCGGCTTGTGCCGCCTCATGGCCGGAACCCCCAATATGAAAGAACACTTTCCCTTGTTTAAGCAGAATCAGGATTTTATGATCAATCAACCTCGCCCGAAGAATTGATCGGTAAGCACACAAGAGCTGCTCTGAAGTGGGGGAAGCAGGCTCTCCCGCAGACGAAACAGGTTCGACATGAGAGATCGGCAATTTCATCGTCGTTGTCATTCCACCTTCAGATGCCCGATTGGTTGCTCGGATGTTGCCCGGAATCTCCCGGAACGCAGATCATCCAAGGAGCACCGTTCGACCGGCGTATGGAACACCGCCGAAAATTCCACCAAGAGCGGACCGATGAGTTCCTCAATCGACATGGGACGATGGATTTCACGTGTTACCGACGTTACCCCCTTTTCCCTGAGCCCGCACGGAATAATCCGATCGAATGGAGCAAGTTCGGTCCACACATTCAGAGCGAATCCATGCATCGTCACCCACCTGGAGACCCGTACACCGATGGCGCAGATTTTTTCANNAGTCAGGATGGCGGGTCGCTCGCAGCCCGAACCCGAGGAGAACGCGGATAACGACCTCCTCAAGATCGCGGAGATATCTGTGCAAATCAAGATAATAGTCGTGCAAGTCGAGAATTGGATATCCTACAATCTGGCCCGGACCATGATACGTCACGTCACCCCCCCTGTCAACGGCAACCAGGGGGATGCCGCGAACGAGTAGTTCCGTGTTGTTTGCGAGGACGTGATTGGGATTGCCCGAGGAACCGATCGTGTACACCGGCTCATGTTCCGTGAGGAGAAGAGTATCTCCAATACTTCCAGTCTGCCGCTTCCTAAGGAGTTCCTTCTGCAGGGTCCAGCACGTGTCATAGAGCGTCCGACCCAACCACACCGCCTGGAGCGTTTTTTCTTCCATGGGCTGTTTCGTCATTCCTGTGGACCCTCGACTTCCCGTGAGGTTCAAATGTTGATCGCCTCTCCCATCGCCGCCGCGGCAGCCTCCATGATTGCTTCACTCATTGTCGGGTGCGCATGAATTGCGTGAAGAATGCTTTCTGCAGTGGCTTCGTGGCGCTTCGCGATGAGGAGTTCCATAATAAGCTCCGAAGCTTCCGAGCCAATGATATGTGCGCCGAGGAGTTCGCCATACTGGGCGTCAAACACGAGCTTGACAAACCCTTCGGTTTCTCCTGATGCGACAGCTTTCCCAAGCGCGCGGAATGGAAAAACGCCCACCTTGATCTCTCTGCCGCCAACTTTCGCCTTTTCTTCCGTAAGTCCAATACTGGCCACCTGCGGCTGGCAGTAGGTGCAGCCTGGAATCGATGTGTAATCGATCGCCTCAGGATGAAGTCCCGCGATGGATTCGACGCAGTGGATTCCTTCGGCAGATGCCACATGGGCAAGCCAAGGCGGACCGATGACGTCGCCGATGGCATGAATCCCTTCTACGTTCGTGCAATAATGTTCATTGGCCTTGATGAATCCGCGTTCAAGTGCAACGCCGCACTCCTCAAGCCCAAGATTCTCCACATTCCCCTGAACACCAATTGCCATGAGCGCAACCTCAGCTTCAACGCTGCTCGACCCTTCAGGCCCGGCAACTGTTACAGTCACACAATTTTCCGAGGCGCGGATTTTTTCAACCTTGACTCCCGTGAGGATATCAATGCCCTGTTTCTTGAAATTCCTTTGCAAGGTCTTGCTGATTTCCGCATCCTCGACGGGAAGAATCATTGGCATCATCTCAATGAGTGTGACCATGGTGCCAAGAGCATTATAAAAGTAGGAGAACTCCACACCTATGGCCCCGCCTCCTATGATGATCATCGATTTCGGCTGGGTCGAAAGATTCATGGCCTCGCTGCTGCTGATGATCTGGAGTTCGCACCTGTTTGTGGGTTACGTCACCGCAGTCTCGATTGGTGCGGGTATCTCGGCCATAATTCTTTCCATCATCATCACGCCGATCGCCACTGAGCTGCCTGAAAAGTGCAACTCGGTGATCTGGGTGAGTAAGC
>PMNP01000277.1 GCA_003161755.1 Ignavibacteriota bacterium
CCTGTTTCCCAGATTCCGGCTGAGGCGCTATGTCATCATTCAAGGGTTCCTACCGCTACTCCGTTGACATCAAGGGCCGCGTTAATATCCCATCGAGACTCCGGAAATATGTTTCGCCGGAAGCCAACGACATTTTCATCGTAACCCGTGGGTACGAGCAATGTCTGTTTGTCTATCCTCAGGACGAATGGAACNNCTGTGGAACCCCAAGCAGTTCGAAGACTATCAACAGGCACAGTCGGAAAGCTATGAGACCGTGGCGCAGACGGTCTTCCAACACTAGCGACGGACATGACATCGCAGGACTCCTCACAGACTGGAGCTGGCGATTCGACATACCATATTCCGGTCCTGTGTGCTCAAGTGCTGGAGTTCTTGGTGACGGATCCCTCCGGATTCTACATAGATGGAACGGTTGGGGGAGGAGGGCATGCAAAGCAGCTGTGCGGCATGCTGAATTCGAAAGGCGAACTCCTCTGTCTCGATGCGGATGACGAAGCGCTCAGGGCAGCCTCACTNNACAGTGGCGTGAACGCGGTTACCGTCACCCGAGAGGAATTCTTCTCGACCTTGGCGTTTCCTCACATCAAATTGACGAGGCAGACCGAGGTTTCAGTTTTCGCAGTGATGCACCGCTGGACATGCGTTTCGATCGCCGCCAGCATCTGACTGCGCTCGATGTGGTGAACGGTTATGAGGTGAATCGCCTGGCAACAGTCATCTTCGAGTATGGACAGGAGCACGCATCCAGGGCTATCGCCCGTCGCATCGTCAGCTTGCGCCCCCTCCACACAACCGGCGACCTCACCGCCGCAGTCAGTGCCGTTGCCAATAGTCGATATCGTACAAAAAGTCTTGCGCGCGTTTTTCAGGCAATTCGTATCGAGGTCAACCAGGAACTTGCCTCGCTGAAGACGGTTCTCATGGAGGGAGCAGAGATGCTGGAGCCGGGCGGCAGGATTGCCGTGATTGCGTATCACTCTCTCGAAGATCGCATCGTCAAGGAAACATTCCGTGAACTTGCTGCCGTTGTCGCACCTTCGGCAAAGCCGTTGTTGCCGCAGACGGCCGTGACACCGACGTTGAAGGTTCTGACGAGGCATCCTCTTGTCCCCACGGATGCGGAGAGCGATGCCAATCCCCGCGCCCGAAGTGCGAAGTTGCGTGTTGCCGAGCGAGTGTGAAGAGCGGATCAATGACTGGGAGGATCACTCCTCAGGTGCGTAATGGATGACGACGTAAAAGAGCTTTTGGGACGGACGAAACCGGGCCAACAAGCGAAGAATATCGAACCGCCAAGGGAAGGCCGTTATGTGTATGGCGGCGAACCGCTGCGGAACCCGGCTGTTCAGGGTGCTCGTCCGAACCGAAAAATCGTCCGTCGGCGTGTCTCCACATTCAATACCATCGCACTGTTGTTCGGCGGAGGAATTGCCATCGTGATGTATGTAAATCACATCATAACGATTGATCGCCTTGCGGCAGAAGTGGGACAGCTCCAGGTACGATATGAGCAAATCCAAAACGTCAACGCGGGACTGCGATCGGAAGTCAACAGAAAAGCTGCGTGGGAAAAGATCGGGGCAACGGCGACCAATGAACTGGGTCTGACATTTCCCCAGGAACAACCGACGATGATCACGGTGGATCCAGACGTACTGGAGCGGGCAAGAGGGCAATAAGGTTCGATGACCGACTCGTCTGAAACCAAGGGATTTCCCAGAACCGGCGGGCTTCGCCGGATGCTTGCACTAAAGCTTGGCATGAGCGCGTTCTTTCTGGTTGTGGCGCTCCGGCTTGTCCAGATCCAGCTCCTCGAGGCCCGGAAATATCAGGAGATTGCGAGAAAGCAGTCGGAGGTCAAGGTCTCTCTCCCGGCGGCACGAGGGTATATCTTCGATCGAAACCATGCCATTCTTGTTTCCAACGCGATGATGCCTTCGCTTGGCGCGGACCCGAAGATGATTGCAGGCGATGCGGGGAGTTTTGCCTCCAGGCTGGCGGGAGTGTTCGATCGGCCGAAATCATATTATCTGGAGAAGCTCCAGGAAGATCGTCACTTCGTATGGCTGGAACGGAGAGTGAAACCGCAGCAAGCATCTGTCGTCAACGCGCTTCAATTTGAGGGGACTGTGCAGCTTGAAGAACCCCGTCGCCTGTATCCGTATGATCAACTGGCCGGACAGGTAATCGGCTTTACCGATGTTGACAATGTCGGTATCAGCGGGATTGAGCTCGAGTGTAACGATATCCTGCAGGGTCACGATGGGTGGATGACGATGCAGCGTGATGCCCTGGGCNNCGGAACTCAGTCGATTACCCCCGCTTCGACCCAGTGAACGGACGTGATGTCGTCCTCACCATCGATGTCGTCATGCAAGGCATCGCCGAGGAGGAGCTCCGTCGTGGTGTTGAACAAACCGGTTCGGACGGGGGACTGGTGATCATGCTTGATCCCAAGACCGGTGAGATCCTTGCCATGGCTGCGTACCCTTCGGTCAATCCCAACGATGCAACAGGGGCGACCGAGGAAGCGCGGAGAGACCGGTCAATCACCGACATGTTCGAACCAGGATCGGTGTTCAAACTTGTCACGGCATCGGCGGCGCTCGAGCATCATTTGGTTTCGTTAAGTCAGAAGTTCAATGCCGAGCAGGGACGATATGTCGTGGCGCTCAAAGGTCGAAAAACAAGAATTATCACCGACACGCATACATACGGTCTGTTGACGTTCCAACAGGCGTTTGAGCTCTCCAGCAACATTGTCATGGCGAAAGTGTCCAACACGATTGGCGCCGAACGTCTCTACACCACGGCACGCAATTTCGGTTTCGGCACGGAAACCGGCATCGACCTGCCGGGAGAGGTGAGGGGCGAATTGAAAAAACCCACGGAGTGGTCCGGCACAACGTTGAACAGCATGGCCTATGGCTACGAAGTCGGCGTCACACCAATTCAGATTGCCTGCGCGTATGCAGCCGTTGCAAACAACGGCGTCCTGATGCGTCCGTTTATTGTGCGCCAGCTCCTTGATGAAGATGGCCGGGTGGTTCGCGAAACGAAACCGCAAGTGGTGCGTACGGTGATCTCAAAGGAAACTGTCAAAACCCTGACGACGCTCCTTGAGGGGGTGGTTCAACGTGGCACGGGGACGTCGGCGAAACTTGAAGGCCTGGCCATCGCAGGGAAGACCGGGACATCGCGCAAGTACCTCGGTGGACACTACGAAGCGGGGAGCTACACCGCTTCATTTGCAGGGTTCTTTCCTTCCACCGACCCCAGGCTCGTCTGTGTCGTCATGATGAACAATCCAAAAATTGGCGGCTACTACGGCGGCACAGCCAGCGCGCCGGTCTTCCGTAGCATCGCCCAGAAGGTGTTTGCAACATCTGCGCGGTTCGTTCAGCCGAACCAGATCGCGGCACAGGGAAAGCCGTATGTCGTTCCCGATGTTACCATGCTCACTGTGGAAACAGCGCAAGCAGTTCTGAGCGGAGAGGGATTCACGGTGATCGTTCAAGGGAACGGAGGAATCGTCCAGGCGCAATCGCCAGTTCCGGGAACCCACATGCAACGAGGCGATCAGATCAAGCTTTCCGCCGCGTCAGAGCAGGGCACCACAGTCCCGGCGGGTTTTGTTGTTGTCCCGGATCTGAAAGGGCTTTCGATGCGGCGTGCGCTGAACAGGCTGATCTCGGAACAGCTTGACGGTGAAGTTGCAGGGTCAGGAATCGTTGCAGGCCAATCACCATCAGCAGGGTCGGAGGTGAAACTGGGAACGCGGGTCACGGTCCGTTGTGAAGCGCGTTCCATACCGATCATTCTCAATTAGTTTTTGAGCTGGACTTCGGTGCAGCCTTCTCTTCATCAGGATTCTCATGCTTCTTGCAGAACTGTTGAACGGCGTCCAGGTGACGAAACTCTTCTCCTCCTTCTACGGAAGGATGGCGTTGACGCAGGATATTCCGATCAACAGCGTCCAATACGATTCGCGAAAGGTCGGCCAGGCAGATCTTTTTGTTGCCATTCCCGGAACGGTCACTGACGGCCATCACTATCTGATGGACGTCATTGCGCAGGGTGCGTCCGCCGTAATCGTGCAGGATGACAACTCGATGTCTGATTCGTATTTCATGCACAATAGCGTGTTCAAAATCGTTGTCTCCGACTCACGGAAGGCGCTGGCCCAGTTGGCCGCAAACTACTATCATCACCCTTCCCGAGCGCTGTCTCTCGTGGGCGTAACGGGGACGAACGGCAAGACGACGACGACACACATGATCCGTTCAATCCTTGAAGCAGACGGCAGGAAGACCGGACTCATCGGAACCATTGGCAATTTCATCGGTACCAGGAAGATCCCGTCAACGCACACAACTCCGGAATCTTTGGAATTGAACGCGCTGCTCCATGCAATGGTTGCCGAGCAGAGCATGGCAGCCGTGATGGAAGTCTCGTCGCATTCACTTGCCCTTAGCCGCGTGCGTGGTCTCAGGTTCAGGGCGGCAGCATTCACCAACCTGACTCAGGACCATCTCGATTTTCACGGGACGATGGAGAATTACCTGGGAGCCAAGAAGCTTCTGTTCGAGGCGCTTGATCCCGACGCATGCGCGATTACGAATCTCGACGATGAGCATGGGCGTGCTGTGGTATCGACGACCCGTGGACGGGTGCTGACCTATTCTGCCCGACTCCAGGCCGACGTGACGGCCGACCGTGTACACATGGATGTGGGGGGAATTCACATGAACGTTGCGACTCCCTCCGGGTCCATCGAAGTGACCTCACCAATGACAGGACGGTTCAACGTTGAGAATATCCTTGCCGCGGTTGCGACGGGTGCAGGACTGGGCATTGCACCAGAGACGATCGCGAAAGGAATCGCATCCATGCGGTTTGTCCCTGGAAGATTTGAACAGATCCCTTCGGCAGAAGGATGGACGGCGGTCATTGACTACGCACACACGCCGGACGCCCTTGAACAGTGCTTGAAAACCGTCCGCGAGCTTCTGAACAATCGGAAGGGACGAATCATTACCGTTTTTGGATGCGGGGGCGACCGGGATACAACGAAGCGGCCGATCATGGGCCGCATTGCTTCGCAACTCAGCGACATTACGATCGTCACCTCCGATAATCCGCGCACCGAGGATCCGGAACGCATCATCGACGAAGTCCTCTCTGGCGTTCTCCCGGGAAGAACCGTCGAACGCGTTGTCGACCGGCGCGCCGCCATTGCCGCCTCGATCGCGATGGCCAAACCCGGTGACATTCTGCTTCTCGCCGGAAAGGGACACGAAGATTACCAGGTGATCGGACATGAGAAGCATCACTTTGACGACAAGGAAGAATTGCTCAAGAACATGACACCGGCCGGCGTGTGAATGCGTATTTCTCTCAATGATATTATTGCTCTGCCCCACGTCGAACGTATCCGATTCGAAATGCTGGAGGGAAGATCCTTCAATGGTATTTCGACAGATTCGAGAACGATCGAAAAGGGGAACCTCTTCTTTGCGTTGCGGGGTGAGAACTACGACGGGCACATGTTTGTCGATGCGGCATGCCACAGGGGGGCGCTTCTTGCAGTTGTCGATCGCAGCGGGCTCGAGAAGGTCAAGACAGGCATCCCGCTCATTGTCGTGCCCGACACGACGGTGGCACTGGGCGTATTTGCTTTTCAGTATCGTTCAAAATTCTCCATCCCCGTGATTGGGGTTGCGGGCAGCAATGGGAAAACCACAACCAAGGACATGATCGCCGCAGTGCTTCGTCAACAGTTCCAGGTAGTGAGCACTGAAGGAAATCTGAACAACCATATCGGGGTCCCGCTCACACTTCTCCGCCTGGACCGCAAAACCGAAATGGCGGTGATTGAACTCGGCACAAACCATCCGGGGGAGCTCGGGCGTCTCTGTGCAATCGCCCGGCCCACTGCGGGTGTCATTACCAATATCGGTCATGAGCATCTTGAGTTCTTTGGCTCACTCGATGGTGTCGAGCAGGAAGAATCGACGCTCCTGGATACGTTGGCAGACACTCCCAGAGCGACAGCATTCATCAACGTCGACGATGAGCGCATCGTGCGCCACACGCCGGTCAAGGGAAGATCAGTGACGTACGGTTTCACTGCGCCGGCCGACTTTCGTGGAACGATTGTATCCCGATCGCCGCAAGGTGCAGCCGTCATGAAAATAGCCGGTGGCACCTTGCAGAAACCCGTGCAGATTAGCCTTGGCATTCCGGGCGATCACATTGCCATAGACGCACTCGCTGCTGCTGCGGTGGGACTAACGTATCGCGTCCCGGCAGGAAAAATAAGGAGCGCACTGGAAGAATTCCGGCCGGCAAGCAAACGCATGGAGGTGTTCACCCTCAATGGTGTGACAATCCTCAATGATGCCTACAATGCGAACCCGGACTCTATGTTGGCGGCACTACGGACCCTCTCATCGATCTCCACAAAAGGGAAACGTATTGCTGTCCTCGGCGATATGCGGGAACTCGGCGACCATGCGGCCGAAGAACATTCCCGGATCGGCCGCGAAATATCCACCCTTCACATTGACTATATCCTGACATGCGGCGCCTCAGCGAAGAACATTGCCGGGGCAGTAACGGGGACATTTGCCGCGCACTACGAGCAAAAGAGCATCCTTGCGGAGTTCCTTGCAGAGCTTATCGGTCCGGGAGATATCGTGCTCATCAAGGCCTCGCGAGGAATGAGATTTGAGGACATCCTGACGTTTATCGAAGAACGGTTGAAGGCGCGAATGATCCTCGATGCCTCAACTGGAGAGGCACAAGAGGACAAAGGAGAAACGCCGGCGCAGTAATCCCGCAACAGCGTCAACGGCGGGGTTCGGCATCAACAACAGAATCACCGATCGAACCATGCTCTATCAGATTCTTGATCTCCTTGAGCGGCTGTATCACCCGCCAGGGTTTGGGATCGTCCGGTACATTACATTCCGCGCTGCCGCTGCTGCGGTCAGCGCGCTCATCATTGCGTTCTGGCTCGGACCACGCATCATCCGGATTCTCCGGGAAAACCAGATCGGGGAAGCGGCCAAGCTCGAAGCTCCAAAGACCCACATGGCCAAAGCAGGGACTCCCACCATGGGCGGGTTCATCGTGCTGACAGCTCTGGTTATCCCGACGGTCCTTTGGGCGAATCTTACCAACATGTATATCGTCCTGATCCTTTTTGTGACGATCGCCCTTGGTGGTGTCGGGTTCCTTGATGACTACCTGAAGGTGGTGAAGAAGAAACCGAAAGGGCTCATCGGCAGATACAAAATTGTGGGTCAGGTCTTTGTTGGATTTGTGATCGGCGCCGTGATCTACTTCTTCCCGCAATGGATCGATAGCGATCTCTGGAAGCTCAATTCGTTTACCACAGTGCCATTCTTTAAGAACCAGGAATTTGATTTCGGAGTGATGTACATCCCGATGGTCATCTTCTTCATCACCGCAACGTCAAACGCGGTGAATCTCACAGATGGTTTGGACGGTCTGGCAATCGGTATCGTGGGGATTGTTGCGCTGACACTGGCGGTGATGAGTTACATCTCCGGTAACGCCATCTTGAGCGACTACCTGACCATCCCGTTCCTGCGCGGTAATGGGGAGTTAGCGGTCTACTGCGCAGCGCTCGTGGGAGCGGCTCTCGGTTTTCTCTGGTTCAACGCGTACCCGGCCCAGGTGTTCATGGGTGACACGGGTTCCCTTGCTCTGGGCGGTGCGATCGGTGCGCTGTGCGTCCTCATTAAGAAGGAACTCTTGCTCCCGACACTCTGCGGCGTTTTTCTTGCAGAAACGCTGTCGGTCATCATTCAGCGGCTGTATTTCAAGTACACAAGACGAAAGTATGGCCAGGGGCGGCGGGTGTTCCGGATGGCGCCGCTGCATCATCACTTTGAAATGCTGGGGTGGCCGGAACCGAAGATCGTGGTCCGGTTCTACATCGTGGCGATCCTTATGATGATTGTAAGTCTGGCCACGTTTAAAGTCAGGTGACGATGCCGGGAATGGAAATCAAAGGACGGCGATACAGCGTCCTCGGAGCGGCACGAAGCGGGCGGGCAGTGGCGGCGCTCTTGAAACGGCATGGTGCAGAAGTGCTGGTGAGCGACCTTGCGCCCCTGGAACAGATGAAGGAAGCGCGCCGTGAACTCGAAGATCTCGGCATCGCTTCCGAATTCGGAGCACACAGCGACAGAGTCCTTGATGCCGATGTCGTTGTCGTCAGTCCGGGAGTGCCCAGCAATGCTCCTCCGGTCCAGGCAGCCCTGAGAAGAAAAATGGAAGTCGTTAGTGAGTTGGAAGTGGGGTCCTGGTTTTGTGGATCTCCCATCATTGCCATCACAGGCACAAATGGGAAGACCACCACAGCGACGCTCACTGGTGCGATCCTGGAGCAAGCGGGGAGACCCGTCGCGGTGGCGGGCAATATTGGCACGGCGTTCTCCCAGGTAGTGGAGACACTGACACCTGAAACGACGGTGGTTCTTGAAGTGAGCAGTTTTCAGCTCGACTTTTGCCGGACGTTTCGGCCCCGGGTGGCAGTATTGCTCAACATCACGCCCGATCATCTTGACCGCTACGAGCACTCGTTTGAGAAGTATAGCGACGCGAAAGCGCGAGTGTTCAGCCGGCAAGGAAAGGGAGACGTCATCGTGTTCAATGCCGACGATCCTGAAACCGTGCGCCAGACGGAGGCGAAAGCCCCTGAAGGAGTGGCGCTGGTTCCGTTCAGCGTCGGCGGCACACCGGTGAACGGCGCGTTTGTCGACAAAGGCCAGATGATTGCCATTGTCGGGAATGTGCGTCATAAAATTATTGCTGTATCCGCCATCGGCATTCCCGGGCAACATAATCTCTCGAATTCGATGGCAGCATCATTGGCCGCGTTGGCGATGCATGTGCCGCCATCGGTCATCGCTGAAACTCTCTCGACGTTCCGCGGCGTGGAACACCGTTTGGAATTTGTCCGCGATCTGAATGGCGTCCGGTATGTGAATGACTCAAAGGGTACCAACGTGGATTCCGTCTGGTACGCTCTCCAAAGCTTCGAGAGCCCGATCGTCCTCATCCTGGGAGGACGTGATAAAGGGAATGATTATTCAAGGCTGATGGAACTGGTCAGGAAAAATGTCCGGGCCATTGTTGCCATCGGAGAATCGGCAGACAAGGTCGTGAAGGCTTTCCGGGATGTCCGCCCGGTGGTGACTGCCTCGACTATGGAGGAAGCAGTTCGCCTGGCCACAACCCAGTCCCTTCGTGGCGACGTGGTACTTCTTTCTCCGGCCTGNNGCATCGTTTGACTGGTTCGAGAATTATGAGCATCGAGGGCGGATTTTCAAGGAGGTTGTCCGGGGGCTCTGAACATTGCCGGGCACGTGGAATCATATGGATATCAAAAACAAGAGCGAGCATCAGGAATCGGGAAAAAGAGGACCTGAAAAGGCGCGTCCCCTTGCCCGTGTGCAAAGAAACCACATCGACATCTGGACCCTTTTCATGGTCCTGGCCCTGATGGTTCTGAGCCTCGGCGTAGTGTACAGCGCGAGTGCAGCGTATGCGCAAGAACGGTGGGGTGAAAGCAGTCGTATGCTTGGGAGCCATGCACTGAAAGTTGCCATCGGCTTCCTGGCACTGCTAATATTGATGCGCGTTGACTATCACAAGTTTCAACGGGCAACAAAAGTCGTCATCATTGCCATGGTGCCCGTCCTGTTGGTTACACTCATTCTTGGCGGCGAGGTAAAAGGGGCGTCTCGCTGGCTGAGATTGGGCGGACTGGGATTGCAGCCGTCGGAGTTTGCAAAATATGCTCTTGTCTTTCACCTTGCTTCGCTCATTGCAGCAAAGAACGGTCGGGTGAAGGATTTCAAGAATGGGTTTCTCCCGATGCTGGTTTGGGTCGCATTGATCACGACTCTTGTCCTTGTCCAGCCAAATTTCAGCACGGGATTCATGATCTTTGCGCTCAGTCTCATTATGCTTTTCATCGGAGGAGCGAAATTCAGCCACCTCGCTCTGACGATCGCGGCGCTGTTGCCACTGCTGACCCTGTACATGCTCAGCGCAGAATACCGGATGCAACGCATCATGAGCTATTTCGGCGGAGGCGTCCAGGGTGCCGGTAAAGGACATTACCAGGTGTGGCAGGGAATCATCGTNNGGGCCTGGCAACAGCAGGGCGCGGGACCTCTTTCTTCCGGAATCGTACGGAGATTTCGTGTTCTCCATCGTCGGCGAAGAATATGGGTTGCTGGGGACATTACTGTTCCTGGGTCTCTTTCTGGTCATCATGTTTCGGGGGATGAAGATCGCAAGACACGCCCCGGATGAATTTGGACGGTGCCTTGCGTTGGGCATTACTGTTTCCATTACACTCTACGCACTGATCAATGCAGGAGTGACGCTGGGTATCCTGCCGACAACCGGATTGCCCATGCCTTTTGTCAGCTATGGCGGTTCGTCGATGCTTGCTTCGGCGGCGGCGATCGGAGTGCTCTTGAACATTTCATCGCAGACG
>PMNP01000320.1 GCA_003161755.1 Ignavibacteriota bacterium
ACACTGATGTCGGGGTTCACATTTGCCTGCGCAGCACATCGCTCTGCGATTATTATCCACAGAAGAAGCGTGAACAGGACACGGCCGAACGGTTTATGCATACGTCCTCCCTACTGTGAGTACCGTCGATGCGTCGTGATGGACAAATCGTGGTTCTACACCGTGGGGGGGCCGCGTTTTAAAGGGAGGGCGAAGGATGATAGTCCATACGCACAACGCTCCAGTCGGGCAGGATTGAAGGTGTGGACGATGGCAAAAACCGCCAATGGGGTAAGGCTAGGCGGGGTTGAGGCATTCTGGCAGGAGTAAATGCACGCCGGACATTGATGCTGCTGGCCGTCTGAATGATCCCGCACAGGATCCCCACAGTTGCGTGCTGCACGGTTTCCATGGCCAACCCAATACGTGGATACATCCTCGTGAATGACCTCCACAAAGATCCCAGTCAGCAGATACACTGCAACAAGGACAACTGAGAGACTCTGTCGACGGCTCATAATCGTAGTTCGCTGGTGGCAGTTTCCTCGCATCAAGATCTGCTACAGTAGAATGTATAGGCATTTCCTAGCGCAATTTCAACATTCACGCCCGTTGGTGGGTTCCCGGCGTTTTTCCCTCATGGAAGAGTTGAATTCGTTCCCAAAGTTGTCAGGCTCGTCCGTATTTCATATCTTGCAGAGTTGCCCGTTCAAGAATTTTACTACGAGCCTCTCTCCAAAGGTCCTACAATGAATAAGCGTGCGTCCCTGATCATTGGTGCTCTCATCATGTTTCTTCTTTTCTTTTCCGGACGCTGGGCTGATGAGGGGATGTGGCTCCTCGACAGCATCCACAAGCTTCCACTTGCCGAGATGCAACGGCATGGATTGGAACTCACATCTGATCAGATTTACAGCTCATCTCAAGCAAGTCTCAAAGATGCCATTGTGCTGATCGATGGCGGGACCGCCTCATTCATCTCAAGCGAAGGGCTCCTGATCACCAATCATCATATCGCTTTTAGCGGTATTCAGGAGCTTAGCTCTGTGGAGGACGACTACCTCAAGAATGGGTTCCTTGCCCAGGCTTATGGAGAAGAACTTCAAACCAGCTACACTGCACAGATCGTCAAGGAAATGAAGGAAGTTACGGATGAGGTCCTTGCGGGCATAAGCGATTCCCTGGAGCCTGAAACCCGCTTGAGCCTTATTCGGGCAAAGTCAATGGAGATTGAAAAGAAGGCCAGGGACACGAATGATGTGGTCTGTCGGGTTGTCGAAATGTACAGCGGCGCAAAGTACTATCTGTTCACCTATCAGGAACTGAGGGATGTCCGGCTCGTGTACGCACCGCCGGGAGATATCGGAAATTATGGTGGCGAAGTCGACAACTGGATGTGGCCCCGGCATACCGGGGATTTTTCCCTTATGCGGGCGTATGTTGGGCCCGACGGCAAACCCGCACGGTACTCGGNNCAGGAAATTCCTCCCCATTTCCACCAAAGGGTACCATGAGGGATCGTTTGTGATGGTCCTGGGGTTTCCAGGCCGCACATTCCGCTACCGCGAGGCTTCCGGCATTGCGGTGTTGCGCGACGAATTCCTGCCGGAAACGATAGACCTGTTCAAGGCACGTATGAATGTCATGGAATCCTGGGGTGCGCGTGACCGGGCAATCGAAATTAAGTACGCAAATCGACTTCGCGGAATCGCGAATACGTACAAGAACTATCTTGGCGTGCTTGAGGGGATGCGCCGCTCAGACCTGCTTGCGAAGAAACTGCGCGAAGAAGAGCAATTTCGAAACCACATTGATTCTTCTGCAACGCTGAAACAACGCTACGGAAAAGTCCTTGACGAACTCTCGGGCAAGAACCAGCAGTTTCACAGCTTCGTCAGAAACCTCCTGTTTCTGAACAGCCTTTCCTCAGGAGTTGATCTTTTCCGCATAGCAGAGCGCTTTCACAGTTTTGCTGGGTTGCCGGAACCGAAAGAAACCGATATTGAGGCCGTCAGGCAATTTGTCTCTTCCGTATTCAAAAACTACGACAAACAAGTCGATAAGGATGTCCTCAAGGCAATTTTGTTGAAGGGATCTGAATTGCCTCTCCAGCAGCAGCCCGTATTTTTCACAGAGCTTTTTGGGAACGCCGCGGGCAGCGATCGTGAAAGGGCAATCAGAAATTTTGTGGATGACCTCTACGACAACACGGATCTGGCGACTCCCGAAGGATGCGAGAAGATGCTCCAGAAGAACAGCGAGCGAATTCTTCGGGATGATGCGATCGTGTTTGGTTCCCGCATTGGACGCGAACTGGGTGCAGTCAACGCAAAGAATAGCAGTCTGGCCCCCGAGCTCCTCCGCCTTCGCAGCCTGTANNAAGCACGAATCCCTCACATACCCCGATGCGAACAGAACCTTGCGCTTCACCTATGGACAGGTGAAGCCGTACAGCCCCCGCGATGCAGTGCAGTACAAGTATTACACAACTCTGACAGGTGTCATGGAAAAGGAAACGGGAAGCGATCCATTCACTGTCCCACCGAAACTCAAGGAATTGTGGGAGAAGAAGGACTTCGGCCGCTACGTCGACCCTGGACTCCACGACGTGCCGGTTGGCTTCATCGCTGATCTCGATATTACCGGCGGGAGCTCGGGAAGTCCGGTCATCAATGGCAACGGGGAACTTATCGGTTGCGCGTTTGACGGAAACTGGGAAGCGGTGGTTGGTGATTACGTATTTCAGGAATCCCTGAACCGGNNCGACAGCCGTTACGTGTTGTTCATCCTCGACAAGTTTTCCAATGCAAAAAACCTGCTCAACGAAATGACAATCCATTGAGTCTTCAACATCGAGAGCAAGTCGATAAGGCATTCTTAACCAACGGGGGCACACTGTGACACTTCTTGGCACTCATGTATCCGTCGCGGGCGGATTGCACACAGCTTTTGAACGTGCAGAACGGACAGGCTGCAATACCATGCAGATTTTTGTCAAAAACGCCAGCCAATGGTTTGCCAAGCCGCAGTCAACCGAGGAAGTATCAAAGTTCAAGGAGGCGGCTGGGACTTCGACCGTACGGCCCGTCATTGCGCACGCCGCATATCTGATCAACCTTTGCGCGGCAAAAGCGGATGTCCTCAAGAAATCACGCGCAGCGTTTGAAGACGAGTTGCGACGTTGTGAAACGCTAGGCATCCACGCGTTGGTCTTTCACCCCGGTTCGCATGTCGGAGCCGGGGAAGAAGCAGGCCTTCATCTCATCGCAGAATCGTTGGACCTGATCCATGACCGAACCCCGGGGTTTCATGTTCTCACGACGCTGGAGACGACGGCAGGACAGGGAACCACTCTCGGGTACAGATTCCAACAGCTTCGGGTCATCATCGAGGCGGTGAAGCATCCCGAGAGGATGGCCGTGTGCATGGACACTTGCCACATGTTTACCGCGGGATACGCCATTCACACACCAGAGGGATGGAAAAACACCATGGCGGAGTTCGATGAGTCGATTGGGATTCGACGCCTTGCAGCCATTCATGTCAATGATTCAAAAAAACCCTTCGGTTCACGCCTTGATCGCCACGAGCATATTGGCAAAGGGGAGATCGGACTTGCCGGTTTTCGTCCGCTGATGAATGACGCTCGACTTGCCCTTGTTCCCAAAATCCTGGAGACGGAAAAAAGCGAGGACATGCATGAAGACGTGGAGAACATGAATGTGCTGCGTTCATTGATTGCTTGATCGGGCGAGAATCAGGATGGAGACACAAGATGCGTGCAATCTCTTGTGCCTCCATTGCTGCATTCAGAGGTCACAACTGACAACCAGCTGAACGACCCTTCCTTACTTCACCATCACAACGGCAACACTTCCCCCACCCATTGTTGCCGGAAGCTTTGCTTCGGATTTCACGAGCTTCCGTGAGTCTTTGGCAAACCAATACTTTTGATACCCATCTTCATCGGTTCTTGACACGACGGAAACCGGGTACGCGTCAAACGTCCCCGCCGGAACCGTGACCTTCTCGATGCCGCCCACCCGTACGGTCATGGTGGTTGATTTGCCGAGCATCGGCGTAAACACATCCAGGCTCGTCCGGTACCCC
>PMNP01000366.1 GCA_003161755.1 Ignavibacteriota bacterium
AAAACCATCTGTGAGTGCCGCGTGGATCTTGCCGTTCTTCTCCAGTTTCTTGAGAGCATCGGCCAATGTCGCCTTTGACTCTCCGGATATCTTCTGTGCAATGCTCTCGACCGCCGAAATGGACTCATTGATTGAGTTGCGGTAATCGGGATTCTTGCGATCACTCAACAACTCTAGCGCACGACGAAGATGAGCCTTGACTGCGGGATGGTCGGAATCTGCCAAAGCCATATCCAGCATTTCTACTTCTTCATTAGAAGTTATTTCCGTGACCACTCCTCCGACATATCTGAACGCTGACAACTCCATTTCCAGCACCTTATTGATGCTTGCTACCAGATCCTTGGAATCGATCGAATACAAGTGATCGGGATTTGAAAACACATTGAGTGAGTACTCGACAAAATCGTAGACCTCAAACCACTTTGCATCGAAGAACCACTTTCTTATGGTAAGCAGGACTTCATAGGTACTGCGAGATCNNCATCAATTGGCCACTTGAGAAAGTGAAACCACAAGTCCGTACTGAACAGATCCATATCAGTCTCGCCAATTCCTCCATCCAAGAACCCCTCATGATTCCATGCATATTTCGTAAAGGCATTCCACAAAGAGATTCGAAGCTCTTCGCTTATTGTCTCCTTTTGGATGGCGGACGACACTTTTGTCAGTCCCTTGCGTTCACTGAATTTCACGCTTCTCCAACTCCTTGTGGGATCTCCATCTTCCCCGTCACCGCCGCCGAAATGAGAGCAGTACGGTATTCGGAAAGCCTCTCAATCTCCTGCTTCGTCGTCTCTATTGTCTCGTGAAATCGATTCAATTTGTCTTCAACATAACCGAGAATTGTTTTTTGTTCCTTCAGCGGTGGAAGAGGCAACGGAATATTTCGAACAATCCCGATCTCCAAATGTGGGTGAAGCGCTCCGGTCTGGAGTTCCGCAAATCTCGACTTCACATAATGTGATTGAAACAATAGTGCAAGGTATTCGCCGGATGCTACCTCGGGCTTTGCGCGGGTAATAATCAGTGCGTGACAGTTACAACCATCAAATTCTTCCGGCACAACTGCACACTCACCTATACTGCCTGTCTGAACAATCAGTACGTCCCCCTTCCGAAGGACTGTTTCCGCATGTCTTTCGCTCCATGTTGGCCGAACAAAGTACTTCTTATCGAATAGGATCCTTCCGCTTTTTATGTGCAGAGACTGGAGGTACCGTACTCCTTTATCTACAAGAATATCCCGTGTGGGCCCAACATAGCCATTTCGTATCTTGCCAACCGCCTTCGACAGAAATCGCACCCCCCAATACTCCGGCACCATCCCAATCCACTCCACGCCCGAATCCTTCATAGGGACGTTGGGATTCAGGCCCTTCGTCACGGCCTGATTGATGAGAGCGGCACGTTGCTCCGACAGAAGATCAATTAACCGTCGTTTCTTCGCTACCAACTCGTCGATGGTGTGTGTCGATTCACGGACGTATCCAGCTATCGACTTTTGCTCTTCAATGGGTGGAACTGCATGCCACAGCTTAGAGATGTCGTCCGGATTGGCTCTTTGATGGCTTCTGGTGGCCGATTGAACTCGTGAGCAGATTCGTTCACGGGTGAAATGAGAAAGATGAAGATAGTAAAGAAAATTCCTGTCGATACTCTCGGGAAGCAATACAACAAACTCAGTAGAGCACACCGCCATTATAGGCTGCACCTCCGTCAATATCACTGCTGATTTTCGAGGATTCAATTTCGATACAAGGACTTCTCCTCCGGCTACGAGAAACTTATTGCTGTCGATGCTGTCGCCCTCTTCAACGACGCCCATTCCCGACATCTGAAATTCGGGTATGCTGTAATGGTAGACTTGCTTGCCAGCCATTTCTTTCGGAGAGATCGAATTCCGGAGCACTCGGACATATTTGTCAAGTCTGGCCAGTGNNTAGACCCACTCCCATGCTCTCAGCTTCGTTGAAACGCAGACTTTCCCCAATCGCATCACTCATTTCATGATCTCCCGCAGAAGCCCCTCCGTTTCGCTTTGTAGATTCAGAATATCCGCTTTGATTTCCTCCAATGACCGAAGCATTTGATGCTTGTAGAAATACCGTGTAAAGCTGATCTCGTACCCCACTTTATCCTTTGCCCTATCCATCCACGCATCCGGCACGTGCGGCAGAACTTCGCGACGAAAATAAGCTTCGATGTCCTCAACAGGCGGAATGCTCTCGGTATCGCGCAGAGAGGGGTCGGGCTTCGGCTTTCCCTTCGCATCCAACTCCACCTTCCCACTTTCGTCCTTGAGCGGACGCTCGACCGTGACCTTTGTGTAGCCAAAGAACTGATTCGGATAAATCTTACAGAACTCCCCTTCCTCGAAGTCCTGATACAACTTTGTAATCGTGGCTATCTGGTCGTCTGTGATCCGATTCCGTTTGTTTCCCAAGGACTTCCGCATCTTCTCAAAGAAGCCAACGGCGTTGATAAGCTGGACTTTTCCCTTGCGGTGAGCAGTTTTTCGATTCGTGACAAACCAGACGTACGTCGAAATGCCGGTGTTATAGAAAAGCTGGTCGGGAAGTGCAATCACTGCTTCAAGCCAATCGTTTTCAATAATCCACTTCCGGATATTACTCTCACCGCTTCCGGCATCACCGGTAAAGAGCGGTGAACCGTTGAGGACTATGGCAATCCGGCTTCCCTTCGGTTCCATCTTATGAATCATGTGCTGGAGGAAAAGCAAAGCCCCGTCACTGCTTCTCGGCAGTCCCGCCGTGAAGCGGCCGTGCGGGTTGGTGGCCTCGTTTTCAATAAACTCCTGCTCCTTCTTCCACGACACGCCGAAGGGAGGATTGGAGAGCATGAAATCGAACTTCTTTCCGATGAACCGGTCCTCGGTAAAGCTATTGCCCATCTGGATATTGTCGGCCTCTTCTTCCATGATGAGGGCATCAGATTTGGCTATGGCATACGACTGCGGATTTAGTTCTTGGCCATAGCTTACGATGTCGGCCTTCGGGTTGATGTCGGCCAAAACATGCTCCTTGGCAATCGTTAGCATGCCGCCAGTACCGCAGGCTGGGTCATAGAGCGTGCGGATAATCCCCTTCTTCACGAGATTCTCTTTCTGCTCGGCAAAAAGGACATTCACCATCAGCTTGATCACCTCACGCGGTGTGAAGTGGTCACCGGCAGATTCGTTGGATTCTTCTGCAAAGCGCCGGATCAACTCTTCGAAGATGTATCCCATCTCGTGATTCGACACCCTGTCGGGATGGAGGTCCACCTCTGTGAACTTGTCCACCACCATGAACAGGAGCTTATTCTTCACCAGCCGCTCGGCCACCTTGTCGATTTGAAAATTGTCCAGAATGTCGCGGACGTTTTCAGAGAATTCGTTGATGTATTTCCTGAAGTTCAGCTCAAGACCCTTGCTATCCTGCGCCAGACGGGCAAGGTCGAACTTCGACCTGTTATAGAAATTCACCCCTGCCGCCTTCAGAAGCACTTTTTCAACATTGGGCAGCTTTTTGCCGAATTTCGCATGGGTTTCCAGTACCTTCTCTTTCGTCGATTCCAACACGCAATCCAACCGCCGGAGCACGACAAAGGGAAGGATGATATCGCCGTATTCATGGGCACGGTACGAGCCGCGCAGCAGGTCGTCGGCCACCTGCCAGATGAAGTTTGCTTTTTCTTGAAAATTCGTCATAGGACTCTGTATGGGGGGAGCGCGAAGAAAGGAACATCTGGAACGAGTGCTCATAAAAGGTAGCGAACGGGAACGACAGGAGCAACTTTGCGATTCCGAACATTTAAGAAAGAATTCTCTTGCTTTTCAATATAGCCTCCTGTATCATGTGCCCGCAGTAAAGGGACAACCGACAGTTTCTATTTCTGAGCAGTGTTAGCTGGATTTGTCTATAACTTCGTTTACAACCTCCTGACTTACCCTACCTGAGCGCTTGCTCCGTGGTTTTCTACCTAACCCTTGGTTTCTAGGTTTGGCGTCCGTTTCCGGCATTTGTGTACAGGGCATCTTGCACTGTGTTGGGGCGTTCTGCCTTCAAACGGGACTAACCGGTTCCCCGAAAAAGAAGAGCTGGGATAGAGAGGCCGCAGAGATAGTACTCCGACCAGTCTACAGCGTGTCGGCTCTGGCCGCGGCAATCCTCAGTACGAGAAAGACCTTGGAGGCAAACAATGCTCGCTCTGCCGAACTGCAACGAGCGCCTTGAATGTGGAAAATAACCACGCCGCTCATGCGCCCTACCATCAAGCGCTTGGGGTCCAATCGATTGCCCGACATTCACTGAGTGAGAATGCTAAAAAGCACATCATTCAAGGAATATGTTGGTGGTATGTCTTCACTTTACGATAGGAGGTCCGTGTCACCTACGTCTAGTCAGCGCCGACAACAACCAGATAAGACTTCTGTATTCGATTCTAATACAGAAGACAGTAATAGCGCATATATCATCTATACCGCTTTCTGTATGTTCGGCTATATGATTTTGACCTTTCTCGGTTTTGACCGCCTCCTAGACCGTTTGGGGCGCAAACAGAGGCATCCGGCGAGCAGTCTTCGACTCGGCTCTGGGGTGTGACAAACTGGAAGTGACTATGATGGAATTAAATGGGTGGGCTTCGAACATGATTACGTGTGTCATAGTAACTGGTAAAACAACAAGCGCCCTTGAGGTTTTTCCCCAAGAGCGCCCACTGCCATCTGCTATCCTGAAAAGCGTCTTATGCCGCTTTGCCGGAGAGGTAATTCGGGGCAGGCACCCCCGTTGCCATAGCCTGCCACGCCATAAGTGTCCAGCGCGGGAAACGCGGCTGGCACCCAATCATGAGTGGCCGCAACTCCCCCTTAAGAACCAGTCTGCGGAGCGAATTCTTCGCAATCCCCAACTCTTTTGCGGCGTTCTCCATGTTCAACAGCTCCAACAACTCTGTATTGTCCATCGTGTACCTCCCNNAAACCCTGCGTAAAATGGTGCATTCTTCTTCCGTTGTGCCCTTTCAGTTATTTATCGGTTTTGGCTTGACAAGTCTACTAATGTTATGTATCATTGTCAAGGGCTGTTATAGATATTTGTATACGGTTATAATCAAGCAAGGACATAGGGCTACTCCCTCACTCCATCCACTACCTCGGGGAAGACAATGGCACGAGATACTTCAAACGAAGACGTTGGCAAGCGGTTGCGGGAATGGGGATTGTCCCGGTATCGGTCGCTGGGCGAGTTTGCCAAGGCCCTCAGCATCAATCAGGTCCATCTCTCGGCCTATATGGCGGGTCGCTACAGGCCGGGAAACAAACTACAGGGGAAACTTCGGGTTATTGGTATGAACATTGACTGGCTCATGACAGGCGAGACGCCCACCATCAAACAACAAACGCGCGGCATTTCGCTCTATCCACAGTACCTCGTCTTGGATACCCCCCCGTCGCGGAAAGGAAACCTCTTGCCGACCGGCAGCAAATACCAAGAGGAAACGCTTGNNATGGTCGGGCATTTCTTCCTGCGGGCCTCCGAGGAGGTGGGAGATGCGATGTCACCTGAGATTCAGAAGGGGGATTTGCTGCTTGTGGATCTTCAGAGCGAACCCGAACAAGGACAGCTTACCGTCGCCCGATGGGCCAAGACCTACGAGGTGGGTCATCTGGAGGTATCGGACAATACCCGGCTCCTGCGCTTTCTCAACCTTACAAAGCCATGCGCGGTGTTGCCAAAGTCTGCCGTCTTATTCCGCGTTGCGCTCATCAAGAAGGAGTACCGTGGGTAATATTATCAAGCTTCAGTCCCGTCCATGGTCAGACGGGAGCGTTGAAGTCAGCACCACCGTCGTGACGTGGGGGATACGGAAGACGGTCGTCAGGCCAAAAAAGAGGAAATACATAAAACAGGGGGAGTGCCATGTTATCAGGCTACACAAGGGGGTATGCATATCCACGGGGGACCTCAGTGTGGGTGGGGTACACGGACCCGAAGACGGGGCTGGCGATACAACGCCCGATTCACCCAGCGATAAANNGAAACGCAACGGCAGATACCAATGGCCGGTGGATGTGCGGGTTAAGATTCAAGAATTCTTCAGCAGCCTGCAAAATGACGGAGAAGCCTTCCTTAAGGAATTGGATGGCAACAGCCTTCTCATCTCTGAGCTACTGAATCGCTACATGGCGCTCTACCAGTATGAAGGGAAGACGGCCGAGCAATACCGCATGGCAGTGAAACATTTTATCAGATTCATGGGAGATATGCGCGTAAGCGGCATCACCGAAGTTACTATCAGCGATTTTACAAAACGCATGCGGGAGAGCGGTTATAGGAAGCTGGTTCGGGAGAAAACGCCGTTTATGGGAGAAAAGGAGAAGAAGAGTCGGCAGCGTTTTCTGTACACCACACACGAGGTGCGTACCGAATACAGCCAGAACTCCATTAACCATTATCACCGCGCACTCAAAACAATGTTCGCCGCCGCTGTGCTCAAGGGCTGGATGCCGCAACAGCCGTTCGCCGACAGAAAAATCATGGTGAAGCCTGACGCGCCGGATATTCGGGTGTTCTCTCAGGAGCAGGTTGCCGAGATCCTGAGGCGGGCAACGCTCGCCCGCATGAGCAATCCCACCCACCCTGAGTACGACGATGCGTTTCGCTTTGTTCTTATGACCGGATTCCGACATGGAGAGCTGCTGGCCATGACGTGGGACGATGTGGAGTTTGACAAGAGCCGGATCCGGCTCTTCAACAAGAAGGAAAAACGCTGGGACTACTTCCCCATGCCCGAGGGGAGCAAGCTGCATAGGTTCATGAAAGCTCTTCCGCACAAACATGGGAACAAGGTCTGGCGCTGGATGAGAACAGGCCAGTTGCAACGGGCGATGAACAGTATTCTGCGTGATATGGGCCTGAAGCTCACCAAAGGCCAAAGCGATGAAACGGGCTATTGCATTCACACACTTCGAAAAACCTTTATTACGAACTTGGTTCTCTCGGGCGTACGGCCGGAGGTGACCAAGCGGCTGGCCCGCCACAAGAAATACAGCACAACCGAGAAGTACTACATTGCCTTCGGGATGGAGAACTTCTTGGAGGGAATACAATCCTTCGATAACGNNATTCGGCCCGCCATTTTTCTTGACCCTTCCACAACAAAAAGCCCCTCGGTGTGAGTCCGAAGGGCTTGCTAGTTCAGAGAAAACTTCTGGCAATCACTTACAATTTACTTACAGTCCAAAAAACCCTTCACGCTCTCTTCTTCTCGTCTTCTCTAAGTGCTTACCATATTTTCACTTGTAGCGGGGTCGACGAGACTCGAACT
>PMNP01000237.1 GCA_003161755.1 Ignavibacteriota bacterium
CGAGCATGCGGCGGCAAAGATGAATATCTCGCGGCCAACGTTTGGAAGGATTCTCGAGCGCGCGCACAAGACCGTCGCCGACGCTCTCCTGCACGGCAGAGCACTCCAGATACAGGGTGGACCCGTCACCACATCCCGAAGAGGACGGGTCCGATGCGGTCGCTGTCAGAAGGCATGGGAGGTCCCTATTCCGGCAACGGCGGATTTCCACTGCCCGCACTGTCCACGAAAGGACCGAGCAAGAACACAATGAAGTATTCGCAAACGCTCTACGTACCAGCGGTTACACTCACACATGCACTTTTATGGAGATGAACCATGGACTCTTCGACCGTCACACCGAATTACGCAATGCCCCGCATTGCGGACAAGGCTCCCGCATTCAAGGCAGTGACCACCCAGGGCGAAATCAATTTCCCGGATGACTATACGGGAACCTGGGTGATCCTCTTTAGCCATCCCGCGGACTTCACCCCTGTCTGCACCTCGGAATTCATGACCTTCGCTTCCCTGGAATCCAAATTCGAAGCCGCCAATTGTAAGCTCGTCGGTCTGTCCGTCGACGGGCTGTACAGCCACATCGCATGGTTGCGCACAATCAAGGACAAGATTGAATACAAGGGGATGAAGAATGTCGAGGTGAAGTTTCCTCTCATCGAAGACATCACTATGGAAGTCGCAAAACGCTACGGCATGATCCAGCCGGGCGAGAGTTCAACCAAGGCAGTGCGCGCGGTCTTCGTTATCGATCCCAAGGGGATTATCCGGGCCATTATCTACTATCCGCTCAGCCTCGGGCGGAACTTCGACGAACTTTACAGGGTGGTTATTGCCCTGCAAACGGCCGACATGTTTTCTGTTGCTACCCCGGCTGACTGGCGTCCGGGGGACGAAGTCATCGTGCCGACCGCTGGATCATGCGGGGTCGCCAAAGNNCGGATGGAAAACAAAGGCGACATGAAGTGCTACGACTGGTTCTTCTGCACGAAAAAGATCAGCGAAAAGGAAATTCTGGACAAGATCCTGAAGAAGTAGGTCCACAAAAAAACAATCTAGTAGGTCACAAAAACAAATCCAAAGGAGAAACATGGACACGTCCAACACAACAATCGCATTCGTCACTGACGATGGAACGACAATCAGCTCGCACTTTGGCCGCGCGCTCTACTATGAGATCATCAGCATCCAAGACGGGAAGATTGCCGATCGCAAGCACGTGAGCAAAGCGGGGCATCACTCTTTCGGGTCTGAAGCCCATGGCGAACATGGCCACAATGACGACCATAAGCATGCGACAATGACCGCACCGCTTGCGGGTGTCGCCGTACTGGTTGCCCGCGGGATGGGCATGGGAGCCCAGCAACATCTTATTGGATCCGGGATTCAGCCGATCCTCACNNCACTGATCTTCACACCATCGATGAGGCGGTGGAACACTACGTTGCGGGGACTCTGGTGGACAACCCTCAGCGGCTCCACGCCCACGGACACGTCAGCACTGAACCGTCGTGAGCGACCAACTCGATGGCGGGACAAGGAATCCTCCTGCCAGGCGAAGGCACATCGTGGAGCCGTCACAGGAAAGGATGCGTAATACGTCCGACTTTCTCTGCCATCATTATGGGAAAGACAAGGACGGATTCGGCAAAGACCGCGGCCGCCTCCGTCATGGAACGGAGAATCGCGATAGCATCGGTCACAGGGTGAAAGGGGTATCGGCAATGACAGACTCTCTGGCAGACGGAGAACCCGCGTATTTTCACCGCAAGTGCTTTGCCTGTGGAAGGGACAACCCCGATGGGNNAGAGCGAACGCAGGCACAATGGTGATTGATGAGCGCTTCCAGGGGTATGAAGGAATTGCGCAGGGTGGGATCGTTGCTACGATCCTGGATACCGCCATGGTGCAGTTGCTCCACGATCTTTTCGGAGGCAATCCCATGACAGGGAAGTTGGATATCCGATATTGTTCGACGACGCCTCTTCACACTCCGCTCACCGTCAACGCACGCGTCACGCAAAGGCGAGGAAATACGTGTTGGGCAGCGGCGGAGATTCTTTCTGGGACCGACTGTTGCGCGACTGCCCGGGGAATTTTCAAAATCCTGTCGGGTCAAGAGGGTCCTCCGCAGGATAACAAGCCTTCATGAACGAACCATTCTGACATTCCTGAAGAAGAAAGCACCTTGCCGGAGGGCGTTTGCGGAAGCTGCGATGCTCGTGATGGCCGCCATTGTCCTCCGCTTTGCCTACACAGGGATTAGCGAAAAGGGTTTTTCCGCCTACAGTCCTGAGAATGTTTCTTGGACTTCTCTGCTTGAGCACTTCCTTCAACACCGCCCACAACCGATGCACACTGCAGAGAAGAACGTCAAATCGTAGTGTCAGGACCCATCTTCACTACTCCTCAAGGACCGCTCCCGTGTTTGCGCTGGTGACGTTTCGGGCATATCGACCGAGATAGCCATACGCCACCCGTGGCTTGAAGACAGGCAATGCAGAAAGTCTCTGCTCAATAACCGCGTCATCTACAAGAAGTTGAAGTTTCCCCGCCGGAATGTCTATGGTGATTCTATCGCCGTTCTGAATAGCCGCTATCGGTCCTCGAACAGCCGCCTCGGGCGACACATGGCCGATGCAAGCGCCGCGGGTGCCGCCGGAGAATCGACCATCCGTAACAAGCGCAACATTGTCGCCGAGGCCCATCCCCATGAGATACGATGTGGGTGCGAGCATCTCCTGCATTCCGGGACCACCCCTGGGACCCTCATATCGAATCACCACGACATTCCCCTGTTTCACTCTCCCTCCCAATATTCCGTCCACTGCATCTTCCTGTGATTCGAACACGATAGCCTCTCCAGCAAACGTGAGCATCCCTTTCTTGACACCTGCGGTCTTCACGATGGCACCATCTGGTGCAAGGTTGCCAAAGAGAACCGCGAGTCCGCCGTCCCGTGAATACGCATTGGCGATTTCTCTGATTACCTGTTTGTCAGCTATCTCTGCCTCTGAGATGTTCTCTCCCAGGGTCTTTCCAGTAACCGTCTTCGTGTCAAGGGAAAGAAGATCCGGCAGTGTCGAAATCTCTTTCAATATAGCACTGACGCCGCCAGCACGATCAACGTCCTCGACATGATGTGATGAAGACGAACTCACCCTGCAGATGTTCGGTGTCTTTCTGGAAAGGAGATTGATCTTGTGCAGGTCGTATTCTATCCCCGCTTCATGGGCGATAGCCAACGCGTGGAGAATAGTATTGGTACTCCCCCCCATGGCCATGTCCAGGATCAGGGCATTGCCAATTGCCTTTTCGGTAACAATGTCCCTTGGCTTGAGATCCATCCTGACCAGGTTGACAATTTGTCTGGCGGCAGACCGATAGAGGTTCTCACGCTTCGGGTCAACTGCCAGCACCGTCCCGTTGCCGGGAAGGCCCATTCCCATGGCTTCCGTCAGACAGTTCATGGAATTCGCAGTAAACATCCCGCTGCAGGAGCCACACGTCGGGCACCCTGCTCTCTCAAGATCGAGAAGTTGTTCGTCGCTTATTGTGCCCGACCTGTGCGCTCCCACCCCTTCGAAGACCGAGATCAAATCAACAGTGCGTCCGTCTTTCGTGTGTCCGGCAGCCATTGGCCCACCGCTGACAAAGATAGCTGGGATGTTGACCCTCAACGCCGCCATCAGCATCCCCGGAACGATTTTGTCGCAGTTCGGAATGCATACCATTCCGTCAAAGTGATGCGCGCGGATCATAGTCTCTACCGAATCGGCAATGAGTTCCCTGCTCGGCAAGGAATACTTCATGCCGCCATGCCCCATGGCAATCCCATCATCCACTCCTATCGTGTTGAATTCAAACGGCACGCCACCCGCTTTCCGGATCTCCTCTTTGATGATAACTCCGACCTTGTTCAGATGAACGTGACCCGGAATGATTTCAACAAACGAATTGACGACTGCTATGAAAGGTTTGTCGAAATCCTCTTCCCTGACTCCCACGGCGCGCAGCAGACTTCTGTGAGGTGCGCGTTCAGCGCCTTTCTTGATCATATCGCTTCTCATGTGTTCCTCTATTCGTTGTGCCCCATTAACATTGTCTGCGCGTACAATGGCGAATGCCATCCCAGGTCATCGCTTGTGTCCTCTTTCAATGCAGAGGAACGACGCTCTCCCCATGGATCCTCATCACGGGTGTTCAGGAAACCACGTGCCTCGTGATCCGCGTTCAGGTCTACCCCAAGAGACCTTTGGTCGTGCAGACGTCACATTCGAATTGCAGCGTAGTGTGCGTAATCCGATTCCCTTGGTGCAAAATCTCCTCAATCTGGCGTTGCAATACCGTCGTCTGACTTTCNNTGAAGTGGATCTCCGTGTCGTTCAATTTCCAAATGTGCACATGGTGAATGTTCCTCACGCCGGGGATCGCCTCAACTGCCCGTTGAAGGTCATTCATGTCGATTTCCGCAGGTGACGACATCATAATCACGTCAACCGATTCCTTCACAATATCATACGTCTCTTTGAGAATGTAAAGGGATATGAGGATGGTGATCGCGGGGTCTATCCATGTGATCTTGAAGGCCATGATGCACAATGCGCCGATGATCACTGCCAAACTGGAAATAGCATCGCTGAAGAGATGGAAGTAGGCGGCGCGGATGTTCATGTTGTCGTTGGCTCCTCTCTTGAGCAGCATGGTTCCGGCAACATTTGCCAGGAAACCCATGGCAGCGACAACGAGCATCAGATGTCCGGTGATCGGGGTCGGATTGGAGAACCTGCCGAATGCCTCCCTGATCAGGAAGAAACTGATGATAATGAGAGTGCTGGCATTGATGATGGCCGCAAGGATTTCCGCTCGCTTGAGACCAAACGTGTATTTCAGGGTTCGCGGCTTCCTGCTCAATCGAATCGCCACGTAACTGACAATGATGGCAATCGCGTCGCTGAAGTTGTGCATCGCATCGGAAAGAAGCGAGAGACTTCCGGAAACGATCGCACCGACGATCTCAACGACAGTGATCAGGAAATTCAACACGATGGTGATGAAGAGATTCTTCTCCGACACCGGTTGCGAGTGCTCATGCTGGTGCGTCATGGGTATCTTCGAAGCAGATGTTCCTTCGGGGAATCATGCGAGTTGATTACCATTGTGCCATGCCTTTTACTTGAAGAAGAGCATCTTGGCTCCAATCAGGAGAAGTGCGACGCCGAAAACCTTCTGCAGCACATCGTTGGGCAGGCTCGTCCCGATCCTTGCCCCGAAGAGACTGCCGGCAACGAAACCTGTGCAGATTAAGGCGGCAGCCCTCAGGTCCACGTATCCCTGCTGGTAGTACGTCCAGGCAGCCAGGAGACCTATGGGAGGGACAAGCAGCGCGAGCGTGGTCCCTTGAGCCTGGTGTTGGGGCATCCCAAAAATGTAGACGAGCGCAGGGACAATGATGATTCCGCCTCCAAGACCAATCAGACCGCTGAACATGCCGGCGAAAAGGCCCAACAATAGCAGTGGGAGGATATTGGACATAGTCGATGGCTCCTTTAATGGATGCGTCCGTGTTCGTGTATGCGTTGTGGCTGATGCGTCAAGAATCCGGCCTTCACGGCGCGCTCCACTTCATCCGCCGTGTGCAAATCTGTCATGATCACAGTCAATCCCGCTTCGGTCAGATGCACATAGGCGCCGTCTCCCATCCCCCTTGCAATAACGATCTGGCAATCCCGGATCGAATCAGACATCGCCATATGCCCCGCAAAATGCGCTGCATGAGTCTCTCCAGCCTTGTCGTGCTCCTGACCGGCCACATGGGGTGCCACTTTCGAGCGTGTTTCACGGTGGATAACATCTCCTCCCTTGAACCTCAGAACGACATACAATGGCGCGCGACCGAAGTGTGAGGTGATGACGTTCCCGTCATCACTTGCTATGGCAATTGCTGCGTTGCGACAATCCATTGTTTCACTACCGTTCTCTTGTTTTGTTAATGGTTCGTGGTATTCCTGGACCGGATGGGAACACCTCCTGCACGGAACACTGCGGCGTATCCCCGGAACGATTGGCTGAGAGTGTTTGCACAGAGGACACGTGAGGATGCCCGAACGCTCGTAGCGATACACGCCTCCCCGGATGGCAATCCCATGACCTTCAACCAGAGCTTCCGCGATTGTTCGCCGCGCGGCAGCAAGGATGCGACCCACAGTTGCACGAGATACACCCATCAGTTCGGCGACCTCTTCTTGCTGCAGGCCCTCCAGGTCGATCTGCCGGACAACTTCAACCTCTTCCAGGCGTAATGTCAACAGCTCACCGCTATCCTCTCCCACTCCTTGGGGCAGGAAGAGCGTCGCCGGTGGAATCCATGTAAGCTGTCTGAAACGTTTGGGTCGGGCCATAAGTCCTTATGCGTGTATGCTCATAACAAGTTATCCCGAAGCCCAGAGAAAGTCAACGGAATTCTTTCCCCAGGTGGGTCTTCGTCAACTTCACGATCGCGGACCCCATGCAGTATGGTTTTGGTCGCATCTGGTGGGATTTCTGGGAGCCCGTCGATCTATGTCATTGATTGGGCTGGCAACATCGTGGTGCGCTTTGACGGGTTCAAGCCAATTGCTTGGGGGATGATGACGGAGAAGAGCCTGTGGGCTGTCAAAGGACGGTGTGATCCATGCGCGAACACTTCACGTCAGGAATAGATGCGAAGAATAGCAATCAACGAAAAGCCCGAGATGAACAACCAGAGGAGGATCCCGAGGACCATTGGCCTCACACCGACTCTTTTAAGCACGCTACGGGTTAACCCCGCCCCAATCAGAAACAACGTAACGACAAGTCCCTTTTTCGCGAGCATGACAATCCACGGGTTGACCGGCGAGAGCTCGGGGACATACGTATTCAACACCATCGCCACGACGAAGAACAGGATGAAATACGGGATCTTTATTCTGGTACCCTTGTGCCGGAAGAGTATTGCCGTCATAATCGACACCGGGATGATCCAGAGCGCCCTCTCCAGCTTCACCGTTGTGGCGATGCGCAGTGCCTCTTCGCCGAACATCTGCGCTGCACCGACCACGGAACTGGTATCATGAATCGCGATTGCCGCCCAGAGACCAAATTGCTGTTGCGACAAATTCAATAGATGGCCGATCAGTGGGAAGAGAAGAAGCGCAAACGAATTGAGGACGAACACCGTCCCGAGCGCAATCGACATTTGTGAAGAATCGGCCTTGATGATTGGTGAGACAGCGGCAATTGCGCTGCCACCGCAGATCGCCGTGCCGGTAGTGATGAGATACCGGACCTTCTTTTCAATGTGGAGAAATCTGCCCGCGAGGATGCCCGCGAAGAATGTCAGCCCGATGCTCGCAACTGTAAAGAGGAATCCGTTGCCTCCTGCCTTCGCCGCCTCGCTCACGCTCATGCCGAATCCGAGGCCGACCACAGATGCCTGGAGAAGGATCCTTGTGGCCCTGTTGTTGTACTCGATGAATGGATGCCCCACAGTCTGCGACACGACAAAACCCAGCAGCAATGCGAGGGGCGGATCCCCCCACGGGGATACGCAAAACGCCAGTCCAGCAGAGAACAAGACAATGCTGAGCGCCCTCAAAATACCTCCGGCATGTCGCCAAGACCGCCGGCATTGGTGACATCGGTGTATCCGGCCATTTTCAGGATCTTTGCAGCAAAGGCGCTGCGGGAACCGGAGGCGCAATATACGACCACAGGAGCATTCTTGTCACCGAATTCCGCAAGACGCGCCTTGACCTGGTCAACAGGGATGTTGTTGGCGATTGGATAGTGCTCTTCTTCATATTCGTCGGGAGTCCTGACATCCACAACCTTGGCACCTGCTTGGATCTTCTCGAGTAATGATGGCATCGGTGGTCCTTTATATTGTTTTAGCGAAATTCCGCACCTTCGGCACGCCATATGATTAAGCCCCGGCAGCGGGCCGAACCGCCCTTCGGTGGGCAGGCCGGTAGGGCCGACGTGTCACCCACTCACGGACGCAAAGGCTGTGACGATAATTGCTCCCACCCCGCAAACCATCGCGCAGCAACGTATCCTCCCGCGATGTTGAACACGCGTTCCAGGCCGGCGCCCTTCAGGATCTGAAGCGTGGTATGGCCAAGAAACCCGTCCTTGCTCAAAATGTAAATCACTCGATCACATGGAATTTCCACCAGGCGATCCCTCACCTCGTCTGCAGGAATATGCAGTACGCCGCCAAACGGAGCCTTTGCCTGCTCCCCCACGGTGCGAACATCCAGGATAATACCATGGGTTGTGGGCATTTCACGCAATACTTCGGGAGGAGTCTTGAGCGGACTGAACCCCGAGATGTGGTTGAGCCCTACGAATGATGCCACATTAATCGGGTCGTTCGCGCTATTGTACGGCGGTGCATACGAGAGATCAAGCTCCGACAAATCCTCCAGCGTCATGTTGCCATGCAGCGCGGTAGCCAGCACATCGATCCGCTTCTCCACACCGGCTTCGCCATAGGCCTGACCTCCGAGAAGCCGACCGGACTTCATGTCGTACACGAGTTTGAGCGCCAGCGGCTTGCCGCCGGGGAAATATGT
>PMNP01000049.1:0-1266 GCA_003161755.1 Ignavibacteriota bacterium
CACAGGTGGACATAACTTGCTTACAGTTTGCTTACACCTTAGTGCGCTTATCGCAACAATAGGAATTTCTTCCTCTGCACAAACTCACCGTTTGGAGGCGAGAGAGCATCCGCTTCTCTTCCCCTGCCCGACATTCTCCGAGCCAGCCCAGAAGTTGTAGGTCAAGGCCGTGGAACCGGTCACGACCACCTCAGTATTTCCACCCGCTCCAAGAATATAGCTTGTGGTCGCAACACTTTGCGTTTTCTGCGTCCGCACCCCGTTTGCATCGAATTTGAACGTAACCGAAGAACCGCTTGCCTTGAACGAATATGCTACAGTCGGCTGGTTGCGCGATTTGTGCGTCCCGCGATTTTTTTTGGGGGGGGGGATTGATGTCGTACACTATGCAGCCAAGGCTGTCACCCAGAGCAGCGGTGACGTTCCCATTATATGTGCAATTCCGGCGGACTGGTTGTCGATGTCACTGGAAAACGCCCCTACCGCAACCTTCGCGNNCCGTCGGTAATATAGTCTAATCGGTTGGCATTGGCAAAGACAGAACGGCACCGAGATTGCTCCCGATGCCGAATAAGTATACGCTATGCTTCCGATATTCCGATTGAGCTAAACAACGATACACCAGAAGTCAAATCCCCATCAGCATAGATCGCTCCTGAGGAACGGCTTACTGCTCCTCCATCTTCTTGTAATGTGCGTACTTTAACGCTTCGGGTTCGATACGATCCATGGGAACATGATCGGCAATCAGGCGAATTGCTGCCCTGCTATGGGCGAGGAGACTCCCTAAAGGAAATGAAACTATCTTCTCCCCAACAGAGCACTGCACAATTATTACCCTAATTGGCCAGAACCTTGGCAAGACAGACGTAACAAAAAGAACGTCGCCCCACTGCACAGACCTGTGCCTTAACTCCTTTATTTCCCACATCAACAATCCGAAACCCCCATGTATCAGAATGCCAGTGCCATCAACAGTGACCCAGGAAAATGGCATGATACAACAGAAAACCGGCATCATCAACAGAGCACTTACTAGGACCGTGACATTTTTGAACGAAGCAATCCCTTGAGTACTCACAGTCAAGATAATCAAGTAAAGCCCTACCAAGGAGCCAATAGCAAGCGACAACTGCCAAAGAAATCCAAATCTCACATGAACCTTCATTTTGCAATCTCCTTATATGCGAAACCGCCTAGTTCATCTCCAATCCAAGTTCCCAGAATTCCCCCACCTAGGGCGCCGCCAAAGATTGCCAGCGGGTT
>PMNP01000049.1:1277-3818 GCA_003161755.1 Ignavibacteriota bacterium
GTCCCTTTCCGTAACCTCTGGGGATAATCTTCCCCTTTTCGTAAGCTCTCCCTAGCCCATCGAATGCTCCGTATAACGTTGATATAGCATTGTATGTCCAATGGAGATATCCGGCTGGATCCGTGGATGGTGTATACTCCAAGAGACCTTGTGGTTGCCCCTGTGTAAAGCTCGGAGCCCACATCGATGACAATACCAGCTTTGCGGGTTCACGAGTTTGAGTGTTGTCTTGTCCAACTCCGTTTGGGTCGTGATATGGCACCATTCCTCCCGGTGGCTTGTCGGGTGGAACGATAGTGGTATCTCCAGAGGGATCGAGATAACAGATTGGATTGTCCAAAGCATAGCAATATGGACTCTGGTCTGCATACTCGTCTGCGAAGGGATCAACGCTCAAGAATTTCCCTATCCTGCTATCATACCCCCGTGCATCCAGCCAATCGAATCCCGTCTCCGCATCCCGTTCTTTTGTCAGGAACTTGTACCGCGGGTCAGCGGAGCCGGTCTGGCTTCTCCCGTCCATCAGCTGTCCGTACGGATAAAAGTCCTCGTAGCTGTCAACCGCGCCGCTCGTTGTCAATGTGGCGCGAATATCACCAAGATGATCCTTAAGGTAGTAATACCGTGTCAGCGTCAAGCCACTTCTCCTTGCCTGGCCGATATTCCTCTCCCGCCAACAGTTGCACGACCAGGCTGTAGCGCTCGTCTTGATAAGCAGGGAGGGAATATCTCAAGCAGGTTCGTTTGTGAACGCACGGGCTATCATGATTTCTCGCGTCTTCCATAACTTAAGAATTATGAGGACGGGAGGCACAAAGAACAGCGCTCGGACGCAGCACATCACAAGACCTATCGAAAGAAGGCTCGTGTCAGTTCGTTCATAGAAGATCTTTATTTCTGCACCAGCGATGCGAACAATAGACGTACCCNNGAGCGTAGTATCTGAAGGATTGACGAGTCAGATGGCTCCATTGTCCTTCGAGATTCGGTGAGCTGCCTGTCGCGCAAAGTCTTTGCATCGCTACGCAAAGAAGCGGGATAGAAAAGAGTGCTGCTGCATACACCGTATACGAAATCGTCTGGTATGCCTCGGTAGCTGAATTGCTCTTCTGTATGAGCCCCCCCACGCTATGACAAAGTACGATGATCCAGACGACCAGAATAGTCCAATACGCTCTCCTGAACTTGGGACCTGCCTCGACATCTATCAGGAATAGCAGTGCGCCTACTACGAGAAGATTGCCGATTATACGTGTCACAAAGGGAATCCCGTCGGGGATGGAAAATAGAGCTATGAAGGCAGTACCTGCCGTCCCCAGCCTAAGGAACCAGTTCCACGCCTCTTTATCCACCGACGGACATTGTCCCTGGTGTTTCTTTGTGTCAGCTACTCCAACACCGGCCTGTTTAAACTCACTTGTCATGTCGTCCTGAATTCTCGATTCCCCCACAGGTCAAACCTGACTTCCATTGCCCTCACTCTTCTGCACGGAATGAACGATGCCGAAAAGTGAGGGCTCTTTCTAACTGCTTTCAAGTCTACAAAAGTTATGCTCGCTCCCTGTGGGATCCGATCAATGGCCGGCCGACCGTTCTCGATTCTCAAACCTGAACCGATCGATAGAACGAATCAACAAATCAAGCTGTTCTCGTTTTGGTCGTCTCGTAATCCGTCGCTCCACCGTCTTGCCCTCCTTTGTTTGAACAGCGAGGATAAGCCGATACTTCATCTGCCCTTCAGGTTGAATCTGGCTGCTCACCTTCACCTCAACGATATCATCCAGTCGAATGGTCGTTGTTGCGAAGGGAATACCCAAGATTCTCCGCTCCACAGCCATGACCTTTGTTCGAGCTGATAACGTCACATGTGTCCTGAATGTCGAAAGAACTCCCACAAGACATATCACAACCCACGGAGGCACATGGTGCTGCATATACGCAATCCCTACAAAGATGACCCACAAAGGGCTTAGACCTGTGTTGGTCCGATATCTTACCTCGTCATTCGACCGAAACAGGATTTTGCATGTTTGGCTATCAAAGGGGAAAAGGGCCAAATCATTCATCCTTACGTTTGACAACAACTCCGATTTTCACAGCAAATGCTGTAACCGAGACCTGGTGTGAAACCCAGGTGGCATCTGATGAGACCGTATAATTGATCCCGAACGCGCCAGCGGCTAACCCTGTGCTACCATAGACCCCAGCGGTTCCATCAGTGCGGGCGACCCCACCTAACACACCACCTCCACTTACTGTAGTGTTGCCGTTTTCGATGTTTTGGGAGACCTTAATAGTGGCCAAGGGCTGACCTTCCAGAGAGCNNCTTCTGAATGTTCGCGTTGCCTTTCTTGATGAGATCGACGGCTAGATGCGATTGAGAGGCCTGGATCTGAGTGCTCTCCGTTCTCTGGTCTTCTGAACTCGTCTTCCCGGAAAAAAGTGAAACAAATTGCTGTAATAAATTCTGTAATGCATTTGTACTGTCCATCCCCGTCGGGTCAATCACAGCAATTGGATTATTTACAGCATACGAAAATG
>PMNP01000400.1 GCA_003161755.1 Ignavibacteriota bacterium
TTCTCGAACGGATGGGCCGAGTTCATGCCATAAAAGCCCCCTCCGTTTGTCCCGAGCATTTTGATCGGTTCCACTGCAGCCACCGGCCCGACGACAATCGTCTGCTGGTTGGAGGGAGATTCAAGCGTTGATGTGTGGGCAAAACTCTCAAATGTCATCGGTATGCCCTGTTGAATGAAGAACACTCCAATGATCAGTGATGCCGGCACAAACATATATACGACCACCCTCCACATATCCACAAAGAAATTGCCGACCAGCTTTTCACCGCGGAACGCTCTGATGATTGCGGTCAACGCGCAGAATCCGACCGCAGCCGACAGGAACATGTTTGTGAGGATAAAGAAGATTTGGCTGAAGTTCGAAAGGTGCTGGTCTCCGGAGTAATGCTGGAGATTCGTGTTTGTCATGAATGAAATGGCGCTGTGAAAGATCGTGCTGGGAGCCAGCATCCATTTCCCGTCCGGGTTCAACGGCATCCAGGGTTGAAGGAGAAGAACGACGAATCCAAAGCCGAATAGCAGCGTGCAGAAAATCAGCAACGCGGCGGTGTACTCCTTCCAATTCTGGGGACCGCTGTTGAGCTTCTCTTCGAACCAGCGCAAAATACGGGGAGCGTGGAACTTGCCCTCCATGATCCATGCAAGATATCTGCTCAACGGGAAGGCAATAAGTGTCGTCACTGTAAGCAGGGCAATCGGCAGAAACCAGGTGTTGAAGAACATGATGTANNATGGAAACGATGAGCATGAATTCGGAGTACTAGAACTTCTCCGGTCTAATCATGGCCACGAACAGGTAGACGAGCAGGAACAATGCGGTGGCAACTGACAGATAGATCATTGGTCGCTCCTCAGATGTTTTCACAACCTTTGAGAAACAGGTGGCACAGTCCCATGGCAACGACGCCAAGGACAAACATTGCGACGAGCCAGACTACGAGATTCATGATAGTGCACCTGCTGAATGTGGATGGATGCGCCTCTTGTCGAGGTTGGTTTCGCGCCGAACAAGGTGTGCTGCGCTTTCAGCACGTTTCTCTTGCGCTCTTTTCTTGACCTTGAAGTAGAAGGCAAGCGTGTGGGCAAGGTATAGACCAAAGATGACTGTNNTGTCCCTAATCCCAACATATTTCCTCCTTCGTTCTTTTGTTCTGCCTTGCGCAATTATAACAATCGTTTCGACGGATTATCAATCAAGAAACCGTAAAGAGGTTGGCTCTTGCCGTCAAATGATCATAAGTCGTGTAGCCACATACTGAAAAATGCGCCATTTGAACGAATGCAGAAAGGAGCGATCAACGCAATGCGAACGAAGCTCAGCCAAGTCGTTTGACCTTCCCAGATCTTCGAAGTATATTTGATTGGCTTTAATAGACCACACATCCAGACATCCCCAGTCTGAAGATTGAAGCTCCAGCATTAACCATCTTGCCGTTCATTGAATACGAGTCGGATCGCCCCGACATAATCTCTTTCTGGAGAATACGCGTCGGTCCACGTTCGTGGGCTCTGTTTCCCTGAAGCATGAAAAGGAGAATTTGATGACCTACCGTAATCATGTCTTAGCAATAGCATGCGTTCTCTGTTTCAGCGCCGAGGCAGCTCTCGCTCAATGGACTTCCGCGAATGGGGNNTGGGATGGTAAACACAATTGCTGCTTCAGGGGATACGATTTATGTGGGGACCAGCGATGATTACGTATGGTCAGAGGTGGGCATGACTGGAAAAACGTATCGCACAACGGACAATGGTTCACATTGGGTGGACGTAAGCGCCGGTTTGTCAGGTGGTCCCGTGATCTCGCTCGCCGTCATGGGCTCGATCGTGATTACTCCTTGCGCAAATGGATCCAGCTCTGCCCCGGACAGCGGGCTCTATCGGTCTACGGATGCTGGAGATCATTGGAATCGTGTCGTGTCGACCGGAGGAGATGGAATATTTCATTCGCTCCTTGTGACCGGATCAACTCTCTATGCTGCCTCAGATTCAGGTGTTGTTCGTTCTCTCGATAGTGGTGCAAGCTGGATTCGAACCGGCTCAGCCACAAAATTCTCTTTTCTCGCGGGCCCAGAAAACGATCTTTATGCTGTGACCTTGGTTCAGGGTGGTATACAGAATACTGGGAACCTCTGTCATTCCATTGATAGCGGAGCAACGTGGAGCAAGGTAGCCCCGGCGAATAGTGGTATCAGTGTACTTGCGGTTTCTGACACTACAGTGTTTGTAGGGCTAAAATATCTCGGTGTTTTCCGATCGACCGACAATGGCGCAACCTGGGGGGAGGTGGATACAGGACTGACCCGCCTACCTCCTACGGGGAATATTTTCGTCACTGCCTTAACTGCACTGGGCTCGGATCTCTACGCCGGATTACATAATGGAGGGGTATTTTGTTCGACCGACAATGGGATGAGCTGGAGAAGTGCAAATTCAGGGTTTGGCAACCAGCGAGTAGTCACTCTGTCGGTCTCTGGTGACAACATCTTTGCAGGGACGTATTATGGTGGAGTCTTCAGAAAATCAAGAAATGATACAATCTGGATACCTCTTAAAGGTGTTGGACTGCAAAAAGGAAACATTACTACGCTCGTAAGTTCAGGAACGAGGCTTATTGCCGGTGGCTCTGGAGGATTTTGGTCTGCTGACAGTGGAACAAGTTGGAACGTATGTAACAACGGACTGTTAAATGGAAATATCCTTTCGGCGGCGGCATTGCGTGATACGCAGTTTGTCGGAACGAATTACGATCTCTATGATCCGTCGGGGCTCTATCGATCCACAAACCAAGGAGCTTCTTGGGATCTGATCGTGCCGCACGATGGAATCAGGTCATTAGTGTTTATTGGGTCGGATCTTTTTGCTGCGAGCGAGGGATCCGGCGTCATCAGATCTTCGGACAGGGGAGTGAGTTGGAGTGTTGTTTATCCGTCACTCCAGGCAAATGCACTTGACACTTTTTCTGGAAAACTCTTTGCTGCTACGTATAGTGGGATTTACCGCCGCGCGGTGGATGATACGGGATGGACTAAGGTCTGTGACTACCCAAGTCAATCTCTTGCGACTTCCGAGACCTCCATTTTTGCGGCATCGTATGGTGGTATTCTTCAATCCTCGGGCTTCGGAGATGTTTGGGCAGCGATTTCAGATAGTAGTCGTCCGATGGCGGGTGCTCGTTGGATTGCANNGGGGCAGATCTCTTTGCAGGAACGGAGGGTTTTGGTGTCTTTCACACATCGGACAATGGAGCGACATGGCAGGCTATTACGCAGGGTTTGCCGCCAACTTACTTAGCTTCGACGTACATCAACTCAATCAGGATTCAAGGCTCATCTCTCTTCGTCTCTGTCGTGAATGGCGGTGTCTGGCGCAGGCCGCTGTCGGATTTTGTGACTGGCGTGAACGCGCCATCCTCGACAGACCTGCCAAGGGAGTTCAGGCTAGAGCAGAACTTTCCTAATCCGTTTANNGTCGATGGGTACCAAACGCCGGGCGAGCACCGGGTGACGTTCGATGCAAGGATGCTAGCCTCAGGGGTGTATTTCTATCGGCTTGCTGCGGGCGGGCAGTCATTGAGCAGGAAGCTCGTTTTGCTGAAGTGAGGCCAGGAGTATGCAGTAGGAAGTACGCAGCCTGCCTGCCGGCAGGCAGGTAAGCAGAAGGCTGATCATTGCCCACCGCTTTCTGTCTACTGTTTACTTCATACATCTTACTCCCTCTTCCCTCCCCGCCAGGTAGCTTCTGTTTTGAGATCGAATGGAAACGACTGGCAAGGAAACACAAGAGCCCGGAGCGATCGCTTCGGGCTCTTGCTATGTCGCGGAATGCCGTCTGATTGACTTCTGCCCTTCTCCTACTGCACGGTGACCGTCCCTCGCATCATGCTCGAGTGATATGTGCAGTGAAACGGAAATGTTCCCGCAGTTGCAAAAACCGTGGTCTTTGATCCTCCCGCCGGAATATTGCCGGTGTCCCACACACCTGTGTCACTCGTTGACGTATGAGCAATACCGTCGTCGTTCTTCCAGGTGATCGTCGTGCCCTTCGCGACAGTGATGGTGGTCGGACTGAATGCCATGCCGGCCATCAGGATAGTGTTTGTGGGAACAACGACGGGGGTTGTAGCCGGACCTGTTGGATATGATGTGCCGGCGCTGGAGGAATCCTTGTTGCATCCTGCTACCGTGAGAATCAGCATCGCGAGCCCTACCAACTGTACCATTGCAAGTGTGTGTCGCATTGGGAACCTCCTGTATTCTTGGGGTTGTGATATTCTTGTATGCGCGTAGAGGGCAATCAATGTGCCAATCAGAAATAACGGTCATAACCCCTTGTACAGCCCCTATTGAGGGATTTCCCTTTGGCACGGCGTGAAAGTGGGGAATCGATGTCGTGAACAAGACAGCCTGCGCTGAGGAGAGTGTGGCGCGAGTGCCTCACTCAGGGCAACAGCGGTTGATACTATGCTCCTCTCAAGCCCTTCGCCAGTTATTCCAAGAGTCGGATTACCTCTCTAACGTCATCCACATTGCATCGTGCCTGCGTCATGGAGATTCCCACTCTGTTGCTTTAAGCGCCCCGTTTTGGTATTCTGTGCATCTCATCAACAACTTTCCATTATTGACTCTTTAAGGAGACTCCGCGCGATGGCAGTGAAACAAGCAATGGTGATGCAATTGAAGGGGATTGCGCTTGCTGGCAAATCCGACTCCAATCATTGGGTGATGATGGATGGACGCGATGAATCCGGAGGGAGCGCTGCTGCATCGAGTCCGAAGGAACTTCTTCTTATTGCGCTTGGGGGATGCACTTCCATGGATGTCATCCCTATTCTGAAAAAGAAGAGGATCCATCTGGATGGATTTGAAGTCCACCTGAGCGGCAACGCACGTGAAGAACATCCGCAGGTGTTCGAAAACATCCATATGGAATACGTTTTTTTCGGTGACGACATTGTTAAAACGGATGTGGAAAGGGCAATCGAACTCTCCACGACGAAGTATTGTTCGGTATCAGCCATGTTGAGTGGGAGTGTGAAACTGACGCATTCGTACCGGATCGAGCCGCGGTCACGGCTCTATAATAGTAACCCGGCAAAAGTATAAAACTGACCTTTTCAGGAAGATAACTAGAGGGTAGCATTGACTACGCAAGTGATTGTCGGAGCTCTGGCGCTTTTGATCCTCATTGTGTATGTGCGCAGGATGATACAGACCCGCTCCGTTACGCAATACAGTCCGGCTGAAGTCGAAGGATTGATGCAGAAAAGAAGCAGTCTGCTGTTGCTTGACGTACGAACGGCGGCTGAACGCCAGCATGGATCGATTAAAGGATCAGTCCATATTCCTCTTCAAAAACTGCAGGAACGTCTTGATGACCTCGCAAAGAATAAGAACAAGGAAATTGTTTGTTATTGCCAATCCGGAAATAGGAGCTTGACGGCAGCGCTTCTTCTTCGCCGCAACGGATTCAAAGCGGCCAATATGCGCGGAGGAATGGCGGAATGGAATTTCGTGCATCGCTGATTGGTGGGCGGTGCTCTTGGCATTGTGGTAATGTTTCCAAAGGAGGTAATGGGTGTCTCTTCCGCGATCTGATGCGCTGGTGTTCTTTGGAGCGACTGGCGACCTGGCCTACAAGAAGATCTTTCCTGCTCTCCAGGCAATGATCAAGCGGGGACATCTTGATATCCCGGTGATTGGGGTGGCAAAAGCAGGGTGGGATCTTGAACGACTTAAACAGCACGCGAGAGAAAGTCTTCAGGAGAACGGAGGTCTCGATTCGGACGCATTTACAAGACTCACATCATTGCTTCGCTATGTTGATGGGGACT
>PMNP01000359.1 GCA_003161755.1 Ignavibacteriota bacterium
ATCGGTCATCCACGCAATGCACCAGGCCTTGCACCACGCCAATGATCATCAGACCGATGCGCAGGATCTCCGGAATATGGGGGGACTCAAAGCGAAGATGCCGTTGACGTTCTGGACGTTTTTGGTATTCACCCTTGCCATATCAGGCATTCCCTTCACTTCAGGGTTTCTGAGCAAAGACGAGATTCTTGCCGGCACGCTGGTGTTTGGCGAACAGACGGGCCACACCCTCATTCCTTTGATTGGATTTNNACTCTTGGTGCTTGCCGTTCTTTCTCTGTTCTTTTTCTACAGTCCGAACCCGTTTAACGGGGCACAAGGTTGGGTAGCTCACGCCGTAGAACGACCTGAGTCTGCCGTTCCCGCTGCGCTTGCGGCCGTAGGGCCGGAAGCCTTTGAGAATGCGCTGCATCAAAAACACGGCCTTGCGATGACGCTTTCGCTCCTCGTGGCATTGAGCGGGATCCTCGTTGCGTTTGTCACGTACTATTGGAAAAAGATCGACGTGGATGCAGTTGCGAAAGCACTTAAACCGCTTCATCTCTTTCTGCTCAACAAGTGGTATTTCGATGAATTGTATATGGGCGTTCTCGTTGCGGGAACGCTGATGGTGAGCAGGGTGCTCCGGTGGTTTGACAACACGATCATTGACGGGGCCGTCAATGGCGCTGGCGGCGTGACAAGGGGGATTTCGTACTTGAGCGGAAAAATCGATCACTATGTTGTGGACGGCGTTGTCAACTTGTCTGCGAGCTTTTCTGGAGCTCTCGGATTGGTGTTTCGAAAGACACAGACCGGTAAAGTTCAAACATACGTGGCGCTTGCGCTCTTCAGCGTCATGGTGCTGTATTTCGTTTTTCGACTTGGATAAGTGTTGTACGCGCGTGAGCCAATGGACTGGTTTTTATTTTTAGTGCAGGGTAATTCTGCACCAGCCACTGTCATCTGTCATCTGAATTCTGATATCTGTCGCCTGGCAACTGTCATCTGATGTTCGCTACTCCTGGAGGAACAGAACTCATGGTTTTATCACTTTTCGGCATCGGGATTCTTTCCTGGATGACATTTCTTCCCGTCGTGGGAATGATTGTGGTGTTGATGCTGCCGAAGGACCGGCCGGGCATCATCAGATGGACTGCTCTGGCCGTGACAGTGGTACAAGTTCTCCTTGCGGTCATCATTTACAAGACGTTTGACAATAGCTTGGTGGGTGTCAACAATCAGGCATCGATGCAATTTGTGGAAAAGGCCAACTGGATCGACGTCCAGGGTGTGTCGTGGTTTGGTCGGGTCCATATTGAGTATCTGCTGGGAATTGATGGCATCAGCGTGGTGATGGTGCTTCTGAGCGCTCTTGTGAGTTGCATCGCAACGATCTCTTCCTGGACAATCTCCAAATCGGTCAAGGGATATTTTGCCCTGCTGTTGTTGCTCAATACCGGGATGATGGGGGTGTTTGTCTCTCTTGACTTTTTCCTCTTCTATGTATTCTGGGAGGTGATGCTGCTGCCCATGTATTTTCTGATAGGGATTTGGGGCGGTCCCCGGCGGGAATATGCTGCGATAAAATTCTTCCTGTATACGTTGCTCGGCAGCGTTTTAATGCTCCTAGCAATGCTGGCGCTGTATTTCAGTACAAATGTCTATATCGATGCTTCCGGCACGTTGTATTCCATGGCAGATGCTGCGAAGATGAACTTGCAGGGTTTGGACAGAATCCACACGTTTAATATTGTGCAGATGATGAATCAAGGGAATTTCATCCCGGGTTCGCTTCTTGGAGGGCTCGATACATTCTGGCGCTATGCGGCGTATGTTGCGCTCTTTGTTGGCTTTGCAATCAAGATTCCGCTGTTTCCCTTCCATACCTGGCTTCCTGATGCGCACGTGGAAGCGCCAACACCAATCAGCGTCATCCTCGCCGGCGTTTTGCTTAAGATGGGGGCGTATGGAATGCTGCGCATAAGTTTTCCGGTGTTTCCCGACGCCATGCGGCACTACTCCTGGGAACTGGCGTTGCTCGGCGTCATCAGTATGGTCTATGGCGCGCTCGTGGCAATGGCGCAAACGGATTTCAAGAAACTCATCGCCTATTCAAGCATAAGCCATATGGGTATCGTCGTCCTCGGCATGGCATCGATGAACACGCAGGGGATGACCGGGGCAGTCTTCCAGATGTTCAATCATGGCACCATCACCGCGATGCTCTTCCTTATTGTGGGCGTCCTGTATGACCGTGCCCATACCCGCGGGCTGAATGAGTTCGGCGGACTAATGAATCAAATGCCGCGGTATGCGGGAGCCATGACGGTGGCATTCTTCGCCGCTCTCGGACTGCCGGGCCTCAGCGGCTTTGTTAGTGAAATCCTGGTTCTCCTTGGGGCGTTCCAGACATTCCAGACACTCACGATCATCGGCGCCGTAACGATTGTCCTGACTGCCGGCTACATGCTCTGGGTCCTCCAACGGGTCTTCCTTGGAACGCTGCCCGAGAAGTGGAAGGGGCTGACCGACATGAACGGCAGGGAAACACTCATGCTGGTTTCGCTGGGGGTGATCGTGATTTTTCTGGGAATCTATCCGGCCCCCATCCTCAATCTGATGAATACTTCACTCAATGCGCTCTCTGGCATCCTCCAGCATGGCGCAGTTGTGGCAATGGCAGGCATTCACTAAACGGCGGTTTTCCGTATGGCAGACCAGATCCTACGCGATCTTCCAAAGTTCTTACCTGAAATGGCGCTGACGGTGACGCTCCTTGCGGCGATTATCGTGGATCTCGTCAGCCATCGCTCGGCAGTTGCCTCGTCGATCACGGCGTTGTCTGGCCTTCTGGTGACCGGAGCACTGGTGGTCGGTCAGTGGGGAATACACACGTCGATCTTCAGCAATATGCTCGCCGTTGATCCTTTCGCGCTCTTCTTCAAGCTGGTCATCATCCTCTCGGCAGTGGTGGTCGTCCTGTTTTCCATGCAATCAGAGGAACTGAATGCACGCCGTAGACCAATGGGAGAGTACTACGCGATCATTCTCNNTCCTTGGGATTGCTCCTGATGGCGGGAGCCAACAATCTCCTCATGATGTACATTTCTCTGGAACTCTCATCCCTCAGTTCGTACATCCTTGCTGGGTACACGCGTGAGGCTCCTGATTCCAGCGAGGCTTCTCTGAAGTATGTTATCTATGGTGCCTTTTCTTCAGGGTTGATGCTGTATGGGATTTCCATCCTCTACGGTCTTACCGGTTCGCTCGATCTTGCCACCATCAACCAGGTGCTTCCTGTTGTGGTGGCGCATGGAGGGTCTGCGGTGTTTGCCCTGATTATCGCCGGAGTTCTTGCTCTCGCCGGATTCGGCTACAAGATCTCTGCGGTGCCGTTCCATTTCTGGACACCCGACGTCTATGAAGGTGCCCCGATCACAATCACAGCATTGCTTTCCGTCGCCTCCAAAGCAGGAGGCTTTGCCATGCTGATTCGTTTTCTGAAGGTGACGTTTGCCGACCCTGCGACGTTTGTGGCGTCGACCGGTGCATGGTCGATACTGCAAGGATTCGATTGGCGCCTGATCATCGCAATCCTTTCGGTCCTCACCATGACGGTAGGCAATGTCGTGGCAATCTGGCAGAACAACTTGAAGCGGCTGCTTGCCTATTCCAGCATCGCCCACGCAGGGTATCTCCTTATGGGTGTTGTGGTGATGAACAATGCGGGACTTGCGGCGATCATGCTGTATTTTGCCGTGTACCTGTTCATGAACCTCGGAGGATTTTACGTTGTGATGGTGATTGCGGAGAAGATTGGAAGCGAAGACATCGAAGACTACAAGGGTCTTGGCCTGCGCGCTCCGCTCTTTGCGGTTTGCCTTGGTATTTTCATGGTCTCCCTTACCGGACTGCCGCCGACAGCGGGGTTCATTGGGAAGCTCTATCTGTTCGCAGCGCTCATCAACAGCGGTTGGATATGGCTTGCCATTGTGGGCGCAATCAACAGTGTCGTTGCACTGTATTACTATGCCCGTGTGCTCAAGTTTATGTTCATTGACACGGCAGAACAAACTACGCCAATCAGCTTTGGGCCTCTCCAAAAGACAGTGATGCTGGCACTGGTCATCCCGATACTCCTTCTAGGTCTTTACTTTACCCCTCTTGCGAATCTCGCCCAGGCGAGCGTGAGAATCTTTGGAACTCCATAGCCTGCTCAGCCGATCATCCACGATTGATCTCGCCGCGCCTCATTCCTCGCTTCGTATCCACTCTTGCCATCCCTCTTCCTGAAATCAGTGAGCGTTCTAAGTAGCTGCAAAAGCCGTGTCGAAGTCGGAAAGGATGAGATTACCGCTGACGATCTGGAGGATTCAGGGGAGAAATGCGGAGTTGTTGCGGGCGTGCTGCGCCCGTGAAGATCAAGCGCTCAGCTCTTTTTGACTTTTTCGTAGATCAAACGGATACCGTCCAAGACAAGAAGCGGCTCGCACTTTTCGATGGAGGGACAGGAAGGAGCGATGAGACCGGAGAGCCCACCGGTAGCAATTGCACGCACATCTCTGCCTAGCTCATTCCTGATGCGTTTGACCATGCCTTCCACAGCGTCCGCCGTGCCGTAGAGAACACCTGACTGCATGCTGGCAGTGGTCTCCTTGCCGATGATCGTTTTCGGAAAGTGAAGGTCAATCTTGGGNNACGTCGAACGTCGTCGCCGTGCCAAAGTCGATGATGATCAGCGGAGCGCCATACGCTGCAAACCCTGCAATGGCATTGCAAAGGCGGTCGGCGCCGACAGCGGTGGGGTCGTTATAGTGGATTCGAATGCCGAGACTGAGCAGCCCTGAGATGAGAAGGGGAGTACGCTGTAAGTATTTCGAGGCAATCTGTTCATACATCGATGTCAAATCGGGGACAACTGACGCTATTGCTATGCCGGCAACCTGAGGGGGGGCAATTCCGGCGTCGCTCAGAAAGCTCTTGAGAAGGTGCCAGACTTCGTCAGGGGTGCGGCGTGCGCTGCTNNCCATCATGGGCTCCAACAACGGTGTGGGTGTTGCCAATGTCAATTGCCAGGATCATCATGGGTTAACGCCCGTTTGTGCCGAGGATGGTGACATCTCCTGCATGGAGTGTGGTTTGTGTACCATCGACATCCAGGAGCAGCGCACCCTGCTCGTTAACTCCTTTGACGGTTCCCGTCAGTATTGATCCGTTTTGGTTCACCGAGATCCGGCGACCTATCATTGCGGAGCGGTCAATCCATTTGGGAATAATCCGCTGAAACCCATGAGAGGTGAGCCCCTTATAGTGCGCTTCCATGGACCGCATAACTTCCCGGAAAAGGTCTTCCCGACTGTATTCCTTCCCACCCTCAATGATAAGCGAAGTTGCCGTTGAGGAAATTTCAGGAGGAAATTCCCGTTGGTTGACGTTTATCCCGATCCCGATGACCACATACTCCACCGACGACTCCTTGAGTGATCCTTCAATGAGAATCCCCGCTACCTTCTTGTCGTTTACGAGGAGGTCGTTCGGCCATTTCAGCCCCACGTCGAGCTCGGCCAGCCGGGAGACCGCTTCGGCCACGGCGAGCCCGGCCAGCAGGGACAGCCACCCCAGCTCGGCGACCGGTACGGACGGCCGCAGCAGCACCGAGAACGTCAGCCCGGAACGGGCCGGCGCCGACCAGGTGCGGTCGCGGCGGCCACGCCCCGCCGTCTGCTCCTCGGCGACCAGNNAAGGGAGGGCGCACCAGGCTCGCGAATCGGTCGTCCGGCACGTGGCTACGCTACGGCGCATGGCAGCCAGCGCCCCCGAGGTCCCCCCGCCCGCCGACGAGCTCCCCGACCTGCACACGACGGCCGGCAAGCTCGCCCAGCTGCGGCACAAGATGGACGAGTCGCACCACGCCGGCTCGACCCGCGCGATCGAGAACCAGCACAAGCGCGGCAAGGGCACGGCCCGCGAGCGCGTCGAGCAGTTCCTCGACCCGGGGTCGTTCGTGGAGACCGACGCGCTGGCCCG
>PMNP01000297.1 GCA_003161755.1 Ignavibacteriota bacterium
TGATTGTCGCCAGGAGTTTTTTGAGGCTTTCCAAAAAGTAATCCGCGCTGGGACAAAACCGTCGACAACGATTGAAGTGGTGACTCCGGTGATTCACCGCTCCAAAGAGGAAATCGTTCAACAAGGAATTGCCTTGAAGGCGCCGTTGCACCTGACGTGGTCCTGCTACCAGCGGGAAGATCAGGCATGCGGCGTCTGCGATAGTTGTGCCTTGCGATTGCGTGGATTTCAACTTGCAGGGGTGGAAGACCCTTTACCGTATGTCACTCGGCCGAGGTATTCGTAGCGGGGAGCATTTGCAGGAGCGCAATGTGAACGAAGGGATCACCATGGAACAGTTTCAGCAAAGCATCCTTTACCTAATTGTAGAGACGTCGAGCAACCTTCCTCCGGATGTGCGCGAAGCAATCAGGGCGGCGATGGAACAGGAGACGCCGGGGACACGATCGGCTCTCGCCCTCGATACCATCGCACTCAACGTCGACATGGCTTGCGATTTCCGTGCGCCCATTTGTCAGGACACCGGGATGCCAACGTTTGAAATCAAGACTCCCGTTGGAACGAACCAGATTGTCATGAGGAAAAAGATTGCCGACGCCATCGTGGAAGCCACGGCCCGCGGCAACCTGCGTCCCAACACCGTCGATTCTCTCACCGGGAAAAACAGCGGGAACAATCTTGGTGAAGGGGTGCCTGTCGTACATTTTGAACAGTGGGAGAACGACAACGAGATTGAGGTGAGGCTGCTCCTGAAGGGAGGAGGATGCGAGAACAAGAACATCCAGTACTCACTTCCCTGTGAGGTGCCTGAGCTTGGCAGAGCGGACCGAAATCTTGAGGGGGTGCGGAAATGTATCATGCATTCAATTCATCAAGCCCAGGGCCAGGGATGCAGCATCGGTGCCATCGGCGTTGCGATCGGCGGTGATCGTGCGACGGGGTATGCCCATGCCAAGGCTCAGCTCTTCCGTTCATTGGATGATCTAAACCCCAACCCCAAACTCGCTGAACTTGAGGGGTACGTCATGGCGAACGCAAACGGCCTTGGGATCGGCATCATGGGGTTCGGCGGCCGGGTGACCCTTATTGGATGCAAGATTGGCGCGTTTCACCGCATACCCGCAAGTTACTTTGTCAGCGTATCGTACGATTGCTGGGCATTCCGACGGCTTGGCGTTGTGCTGGATAGCAGGTCGGGCGCAATCAAGCGGTGGCTGTATCGCGATGAATCCCCGGTGCGCCGCATGGCAAAACATGAAGGCCTGCCGCTTTCAGGACGTGAACTCTCCCTGACCTTCCCGCTCACGGAGGAGCAGGTGCGCTCTCTGAACGTCGGTGACGTCGTCCTGCTCAATGGAAAGATGTCGACGGGTCGCGACGCAATCCACCATTATCGCCTTACCCATGATCCTCCGATCGATTTGCAGGGCGGAGCAATTTATCATTGTGGGCCTGTGGCGCTCAAGAAGGGGGACGGCTGGACCATAACGGCAGCCGGGCCGACAACGAGCAGCNNGAGCAGCAGAGAGGAGCCATATCAGGCAGAGATTCTCCGGAAGACAGGCGCGCGTGCGGTGATCGGCAAAGGCGGAATGGGGCAGGAAACGCTGGCGGCGTTGAGGGAATACGGAGCTGTGTACCTCAATGCCATCGGTGGAGCAGCACAGTACTACGCAAGGTGCATTACGGAGGTGGCAGGTGTTGACTATCTCGAATTTGGGATTCCGGAGGCGATGTGGCATATTGTGGTCAAGGATTTCCCTGCAATTGTAACCATGGACGCTCACGGCAACAGCCTTCATGATGAAATAGAACGATCGTCGGCAGCTCGCCTTGCGGAATTCGCGATCCCGCCGTCTTCCTGATTCATCACTGCTTCCCAGAAACAGGACTCTCCATGGCTCCTCCCGCAATATTCTTTGAAACACCGCGCATCGCGTCCCTCCAGGACATGGTGCTTCGGTCAGCGCGCATTCACGGCGAACAGCTTGCAATGGAGGATTTGAAAGACACTCCGATTAACCGGGCGACGTATGCCGGGCTGCTTCGGCAGATCCTCAAGCTCGGAATTGCATTCCGGAAGATCGGGTTGAAAGAACGCAGCCATATCGCCGTCATTAGTGAAAACCGCCTGCAGTGGGGACTGACCTATCTTACCTGCATGTGTTTCAACTATGTTGTTGTTCCCATCGATCGCAACCTCACGATCAACGAAATCCTCAACATCCTTCACGAATCTGAGGCATCGGCGGTGGTGTATTCAGAATCGCTCGAGCCTATCTTCAATGAGCGCAGAGGTTCGATGCGGCAATTGAGGTATTTTGTAAACATGGATGCGCCCGCCTCTCAGAACGGCATGTTTTCCATGATGGAACTCATGCAAAAAAGTCCTGGGTGTGAGATTGAAAAACTGCCCCGGATCAACCCCAACGACATGGCGGAGATTATTTTCACCTCCGGCTCGCTTGGCCGTGCAAAAGGGGTCATGCTCAGTCAGGCCAATCTCTCCTCCAACCTCATGGCAATGACGAAGTGCATCGAAGTGCGCGCTGACGATCGCTTCCTGATGGTCCTCCCCATCCATCATACGTATGCCTGTACGTGCAGCCTGCTTTGTCCGCTCTACACTGGCGCATCTGTCCACTTTGCCAAGTCGTTGAAAACGGTCGTTGAGGACCTTCAGCAGGTTCGCGCAACGATTCTGCTCGCGGTACCGCTGCTGTACGACAAAATGTTCAAGAGGATTTATAAAGGAATAAGTGAGAAGAAGCTCCTCTCCAAAGTCATCGGACCGATTATCAAGGCAACTGATCTTCTTCAGCTGGTGGGTTGGAAGAGCTCGAAACGCCTTGTCTTCAAGGAGATCCACGAACGGTTTGGCGGCTCCATACGGTTCTTTATCTCCGGTGGCGCAGCCCAGGATCCGATAGTGGCAAAGGGTCTCCGAGAATTCGGTTTCGATTTCATCCAAGGCTATGGTCTGACGGAAACATCTCCGATTCTGACGCTCAATCAATTGGATCGATTCAAAGACGACTCCGCAGGCATTACCCTTCCAGGAATGACGCTTCGGATCAACGCGCCGGATGCCGATGGGGTGGGAGAAATTTGGGCAAAAGGCCCCAGCGTGATGCTTGGGTACTACAAGAACGAACAGGCGACCCGTGACGCGTTTGATGGAGAATGGTTCATGACCGGCGACCTGGGCATGATCGATGAGGACGGGTTTCTTCACATCAGTGGCAGGAAGAAAAATGTCATCATCTCGAAAAGCGGGAAGAATGTGTACCCGGAGGAAATCGAAGACATCATCAACCGAAGTCCGTTCATCCTCGAATCGTTGGTGTTTGGAGAAGAAGATAAGAAACTTGACGAGGTGATTGCCGCGCAAATCGTTGTGGACGCCGAGGCGTTCATCGAACTGGCGGATCGGAAACAGGTGCCTATCACACGCGATCTGATGCAGGAGACAATTGCCGATGAGATCGCGCGTCTGAACAAGGAACTCCCGTCCTTCAAACAAATACGCAAGTTCTACCTGAGGGACCAGGAGTTCGAAAAAACGACGACGCAAAAGGTCAAGCGCTATCTCGTGAGCACGGCGGTCGTGCCGTCCCGAAGCGAGGGTTGAAGTTCACATCTGNNTGCATTCGTGGAGACGATGATGGGACTTGTGGCGGTGAAGAATTTTCCTGACAGGATCTACGCGGAACGGGCGCAACAATCGCTCGAGGAAGCAGGTATCGCGGCGGTTCTCCAGTCTCCCGACGCCGGGATTTTTGGCGCGGGTGCAGGCGCCGGATTGCCGCAGGGCGTTGACCTGCTCGTGGAGGAAGAATTCGCCGATGAGGCGCGGGCAATGCTGAATGAATTGTTCGACGGAATCTGACTCAGAAACAAGAACGTCGTGTTAGACAGACCGACGGACGGCAAGGTATGCCGCCGAGTGTATCACAACAATCGTGCAAAGAAAGGGGTTTTCATGCGATTCGTATTTGCCATAGTCCTCGCCGGGACCATCCTTGGCTGCCAGGCGCAGGAGAGCAAGCACGCCGGAGCATCATCGCTTGCGACAAAAAGAGACTCCGTCAGCTACGTGATAGGACTCAACGTGGGAAGAAGTCTTTCTCATGATTCGATCGATATCAACCACGATGCCTTTGTTTGTGGGATGAAAGATGCCGCTCTTGACAGTTCCAAGCGGTATCTGTCCCAGGAGGCAGTGGAATCGACGATGAAAGTGTTTCAGGAAGAAATGATGGTCAAGCAACAATCCAATGCGAGGGCTCAAGGGATGAACAACAAGGCAGAAGGTGACGCATTTCTTGCAAGTAACAAAACGAAGGAAGGGGTAGTTACGCTTCCCGATGGCCTCCAGTACAAGGTCATCAAGGAAGGTCATGGGGCGATCCCGAAGGCGGATCAGACTGTAACGGTCAACTACAAGGGGTCGTTTCTCAACGGCCAGGAATTCGACAGCTCGTACAAGAGGGGCAAACCGGCGTCATTTCCATGTTCCCGCGTCATCAGAGGGTGGACCGAAGCTTTGCTGAAGATGAAGATTGGTTCGAAGTGGATTCTCTGGATTCCGCCTGAGCTGGCCTATGGCGAGAGCGGGTACGGAGGAGGAACTATTCCGCCCAATGCCACTTTGACCTTCGAAGTGGAACTCCTTTCAGCCAAATAGCAGTTATTGGTACATGATGATAGGGTCAGACAAGACGGCAAATCTCCATTTCCCATGAAGGGGGTCCATGCCGTCTTGTCCTACCGTAGGTGATTCAATGTCCGATCCTCGGCGTGTCGTACCTAACGCAATCCCCTGGTGAAAGGGAAGCTCATGATCAGCACGGGAATGCAGGCCGCACTCAACACGCAGGTGAAATATGAAATTGAATCGGCCTATTTGTACCTGGCAATGTCGGCCTATTGCGAGAACATCAATCTGCCGGGCATGGCTGCCTGGCTTCGCGTCCAGTGGCAGGAAGAGCTTGCTCACGCCATGAAGCTTTTCCAGTACATGAACGAACGCGACGGCCGGATTCTTCTGGAAGCTATCAGCAAGCCCCCGAGTGACTACGACTCTCCATCAGCCATTTTTACACAGGTCCTGGCTCACGAAAAGAAAGTCACCGCCGCGATCAATGCGCTGTATGACGTGGCCATAAAGGAGAAGGATCTCCCCACTCAGATCGAACTTCAGTGGTTTGTCAAAGAGCAAGTGGAAGAAGAGAAAAGCGCCCAGGATATCCTCAACATGATTCAAATAGCTGGTGAAAGCGGAGTTTCGTTGCTCATGCTCGATCGCCAGCTTGGGCAGCGCGCCGCCGGAAAATAGCCGAAATTGGGTCTTTCTCGTTGCTTTGCGCCATTCGCCGATTTGCGGGACCCCTTGCAAGTTGATGAAGGGAGCCGTATTATTGAAAGTGTCTTTTCCCCTTCGGATGACACAAGTGTGCGGTGCCTTCGAAGTTGTCCGTCTCCGTCACCCAATGCAGGATTGAAACAAGCGTAGATTCTTTGCCAGGCGGCACTATCCCGGTTGGTTCGGGGATAGAAGCGCGCATCAGCGCGTATTCATGCCGAGGCCCATACAATGGCCGCCTGAATAGCAGGCGTCCATCACAATTCCCTCACCATATCCGAGCAACGAGATCCATGGAAACAAATGGCAGCACAACCGTGAAGTTCTTCAGTGGCCAACAGGTGCCAGTGGAAATGCACAAAGTACGCATCGTCCAGAAGCTGTTCCTGAAACCAATCGAAGACAGACTTGCCGCCATCAGGAAGGGCGGGTTCAATACGTTTCAGCTGAACACGAACGACATCTTTCTTGATATGCTCACGGATAGTGGCACCAATGCCATGAGCGACAACCAGGTTGCCTCCATGCTGCAGGCAGACGATGCCTATGCGGGATCGCAGAGCTTCTATAGGATGGAAGCGGCGTTACGGGAAACGTTTGGGAAGGAATTGGTCCTGCCTGTACACCAGGGTCGTGCGGCTGAGAATATCATTTCGCAGACCTTCATCAAGGAAGGCGATGTGATCCCGATGAATTACCACTTCACCACCACGAAAGCTCATATGGAGCTGAATGGTGGACGCCTGTTCGAGATCTACACCTNNCTGAAAATCAAAAGCGATGTTCCATTCAAGGGGAACATTGATATCAACAAATTGCAGGGGCTCATCAAACAATTTGGTAAGGAACATATCCCATTCATCCGGTTCGAAGCCTCCACAAACCTGATCGGCGGTCAGCCGTTCTCGATTCAAAATATGCGAGAAGTTCGCAAAATCGCCAACGATCTCGGGATCATGATCGTCCTTGACGCAAGTCTGATCGGCGAGAATGCATATTTTGTCAAGAAACGTGAGGCGGAATTCAAGAACACTTCTGTGGGTGAAATACTCCGCTTGATGTGCAGCCTTGCTGATATTGTCTATTTCTCAAGTCGAAAGGTCAGTTCCACGCGAGGCGGCGGGATATGTACCAATAACAAAGAGTTGTTCAACAAGATGCGCGACTTGGTTGTGCTGTTTGAAGGATTCCTGACGTATGGTGGAATGTCGGTACGCGAAATCGAGGCAATGGCCGTTGGTCTGAGGGAAACTACCGACGAGACGGTGATCAGTCAGTCGCCCATGTTCATTGAATACGCAGTGAACGAATTCTGCCGTCTGGGGATCCCAGTGGTTACTCCCGCAGGAGCCCTCGGCGCACATATTGATGCGATGGGATTCCTTCCGCATGTGCCGCAAAAGGAGTATCCGGCCGGCGCATTGGCAGCCGCACTGTTCATTGTGTCGGGTTGCCGGGGCATGGAGCGCGGAACAATCTCAAGCGTCCGAGACGACCAGGGGAACGATGTCCTTGCAGATCTGGAGCTCCTCCGCCTGGCTTTCCCACGCAGAGTGTTTACGCTTTCACAGACGATGTTCCTCATCGACCGTGTCAACTGGCTCTTTAAGAACCGGAATCTCGTTGGCGGCTTGCGCTTTGTGGAAGAACCGCTCGTTCTCAGGTTCTTCAATGGACGATTGGAACCGACAAGCGACTGGCCTGAGAAGCTTACTGCAAAATTTNNCGAGTTCCCGGTTCTCCGTTCCCAATTCTCCACGGACAACTCATTGGGTCCATGATCCATGCGTTGGATTCGAAATAACGATCAGACGGGATGAGTCTGGTGGGGAGAGGTGCTCCAACCTAAAGATCTGACGCGGATTGTCGATATAGTCTGTAGAAGGCCATCGAATGAAGTGCGTCGGAAAGGGGGACGGAGGAGCATGAAGATCAAGCAGGTTGGCGGTTCTGCCACACTGTCGGCAGAGGCTGCAGAGAAGTTGGAACATCTGCTCACATGCAGATTTGAACAGGCAAAGAAGGCACGGCAAACAGCCGGCCTTGGATCGACGAGTTATAAAACCCGAAGAACGTTGCCTATCAGTGTTTGGGACCTCTCCTCTTCATTCATCAAAAGTGCTGGAGCCGGCTCTACTGCATAAACGATAGCCATCCATGGTGGGACAAAAGGCGGCACGCGGTCAGTGCCGCCTTCTTAATATTGACATTCCGCATATTGTGTCCTACATTGCCCTACCCCATAACCGGATCCCTCTTCTCTAGGAGTCTTCTTCATGTCCGGGTTCTCCTTCGTCCGTGCACTATGCGCCGCGGGCATGATTTGCGTCTGCGCAGCAACCATGTACTCCCAGGCAACATTGAATCTTCGCCNNCCTGAAGCCCTCCGACGTATGGGAATTCACCCTTGTCAATACCAGCGGTCGCCCCATAACCGTCTCGCTAAGAGCCGATATTGTTCTGATCGGTCGCGGACCAGCACTGACGCTTAACACTGGCACGTTCATTCTTAACCAGGGAGCCCGCGTAGTCACCGCTGCGCAAGCATCATCCTTCCCCAACGTCGTCACGGCCATCCCTGATCCTGCCATCCGATCGGCACTCAATACATTGGGACAATTTCCCGCCGGTCGATACAAGGTGACAGTTCAACTCTGGATGCTCTCCGCGGTAGCGGGTGGACCAACATTGATCGCTACCGATGGGTTGGAAGGCTGGGTTGTGGAATCCACGGTTCAACCTGTTCTCCTCAGTCCGTCCGACGCATCGGAAAACTCTCTGCCTCTTCCTGTCTTTTCCTGGACCATGCCGCTCACTGCCGGCGCAAGTCCCTTGCGCACCACGACCACTTACCGTTTGCGCATTGTGGAGGTCATCGGACAGCAGAGCCCGATCGCGGCAATTCAGAACAATCCATCCTGGTGCGAAGTGAGCGGCATTGCCGGCTTCGCAGTTCTGTATCCCGCGTCATCGCGGGCGTTTCTTTCCGGTCGTCGCTATGCCTGGAACATCACTGCTTTTTCCAACGGAGGACCCATCGGGACGAGCGAAGTGTGGACGTTCACCGAAGGTCAGGCGCAAAAGTATGCGATAACCAATACCGCCAAGCCAGCCGCGAAAGTCCAGGTCCTCATTGACGTGGACAGCGAGATGATGGGTACTTGCGCGTCGGAAGTTGCACGCTGATCGTTTACCACCATAATTGCAGGAGAACGACGTGAAGGGTGTGCGCCTCAGTCTATCCGCGTTGCGAGACCGCTTCCGCACGAAGGAACCGAAACAGTTCCATTTCTCTGATTGGGGGATGACATCCAGGGCAAGTCGAAGGATGTCGCGTCGGGAATGGCTGAACGCTGCCGGTGTGGCGGCGGTTGCAGCTTCTCCCGCGCTCAAGATTGTCCGTTCGACAGTTCTCGGAGGATTTGAACTGCGACAGAGTGCAGGACGAGTGGCTTTTCTTCTGAAGGGTGAGGAGCGTTGGGTCATTGACGCCTCGAGGTTTTCCGGGTCTCCTTCCCTTTCTGCCACAACGCATGCCGGCGTCGTAGAAGTGGTCCTGTGTCATGCGAGAATTCCCGGTACCGATGTTCCCGCCGATTTTACTTGCCGTATCAGTCCGGCTCTTCTCGGTTCACGAATAGAATTGTCTCTTTCCTTTGCAGGAAAAATGCAGGGAGTGTTCGAGTCGTGGCTNNGGCTGAGTTCTCGCCGGATTGGTGCCTCCGGTTGTCGGCGGAGCGTGCCGCGGTGTTCACGGCGACCGAGGGAGAGTTTGCTGCATCCGGATTGACCATCAGACTTCCGGATGATGAAGAAAAGTCTCTGCTCCATCACGCCCCGTTGCGTCGAGGAGTGGTCGAATTGGAATCCAATGCTGACCGATGGCCGCTTGGCGTGCACTTTCCCGGCGGCTGGCGCATTGCTGATCGGGATCGCTCGTTCGATCACATCCTTCTTGAAACAACGGAGAATGGCGAAGGAACACGTCGGGGGGCGATGGTCTTTGCCTCAAAAGGCGCGGACAGGCTGGTGAGGGTTGTCGCTCCGTCAGGTCTTTTTGCTCATACTNNGGACTGCAGCAGAATTGCGGTTTCAGGATTTTCACTATGCCCGTGGAATAGGCGGAGATGGAGTCTCTCAGGCTGTCATAGGACGGTTCGCACCGTCGCCGGTTTGGGTTACTGATGGTCGCTCAAGCGTTGCCCTCGCCGGCGGACCGTCAACAAAACCTTTTGAACTGGTCGCGGATCGCGGTGTGCTGACGAGGATCTCGTGTGTTCCAGAAGCCCATCAAATTCTAGTGCCGGTCCCGGATGCTGTCTCCGTCCCGATGAAACTGAATGCGCCGATCCCCGNNAAGAGCTGGCCCTCAACACCCCAATGGGTCAAAGTTTCATCGAGCTGTCCGACGAGAAACAAAAGGCGGCGCCCGCGAGCCAGGCAAAGAAGGCGGCGCTTCCCAAGACTATCGCCTCTATCATCAATGACAATATCGGGCTGCAGGTAATTCGTCCGGAGGATTTTCTCCTTCTGGAGTTCAAGTTCAAGAACCTTCATCTCGAAGGCGAAGGTTCCTCTATGAGGCTCGCCAGGTCTGATTCCCAGAGTTCTGCCTACATTGTCGTGACGCTTCCACCACAGCACGTGAATGAACAGGCTTTCTTTGAGACAGGGAAAAGCACAGAGACACAGGTTGAGAAGGATAACAAGATCACATACCCCGGCGGGGACGAACCAATTCAACCGCTTCCCGCTGGCGCAAAATTATCCGGGCCCAGCCGACTCGTCTTTGAACTGCCACCCAATACCTCCTCGGTTCCTTACACGCTCAAGGACCTTTTGACTGCCTGCAATGGGGCCGTTCTCGTGCTTTCTCCGGGTGCTTCTGTTCTGACGACGGCTCAGGAAAAAGCCAATGCGTCGGTTTCGTCTGTCGCCAACACGAGGTTCGCCTCATTAAGTGCGGCTGCAAATGTCCTTGCCGCAACGCCAGGTGTAAAGAGGAAGGGGCAAACCAGTATAGTGCATCAGGAATTGGCGGGGGCANNCGGCGAAAAAAAGGATGGATGCGCTCCTTTACGTGCTTGAATCTGACGACACGGCGAGTCCTGAAGTTCTCGATGCCTATGCCGCAGAGTTGGCGAGAGTTGCAGGATACGCGGCGGGTGAATCAGGTCAGATTGTGAATCCTGGGCTTTCCTCCTTCAAGAGAACCGGCGTTGCCCTGTTGCCGCAAGCACCGGTCGAGCCGACAGAGTTCGATACTTCCATTGAACTGCCATACCACCTCTACCTCGCCCCAAATCCTGCCTGTGTCTGGACCCATGAAACGGAGCCAAAGGCTGCGAACGAGCGGGTTGAGTTGTGGCATACAAGACTTGGGTATCGCGGACGGTTCGGACAGATCATCGAGAAGCCGCACCTGCTGCGCACCGTCAGGGCCATTTGGTCTCCCGATATGCATCAGCAGGCTGGAGACGTGCCCCTTCATTACAATAGTAGCACCAAGAATGACGCGTTTCGAATGACCTTGGACAAACGTGACAGGCACGAGATCGTCCATCTGAGCGCCAACTATGCCATGGGAAACGTCGATGGGACAGGAGACTATGTGCCAGTGCCCATCAATGTCAATCATCTTATGCTGAGCGGACTTGGCGGATGGATCAATGTCCGTGGAGATTGGAAACCGCCGACGGTTCTGAGCGTGGAAACCTGGGAACACCGCGGGACCATGGGAAGAGATCACTATGTCAGGGTGGTGTACGCCGGTTATCTTTTCCCATTCGGCCATCATGCCTCGCTTGTCAAAATCACCGAACGCAAATTTCAAAAAGTTGCCAGCGGTGAAACCTACGCCGTCCTTAAGCAACGGATGTTCATTGTTGTCCGCGAGCACGAAAAGACGTATCCGGCGTTGGGACAGCCGAATGATGGTCGTGCGTTCCCGTTCAAGCGTGTGACGATAACGACGGTATCCACACCCAATCTTGACAAACCCGAGGATGATTGTATAGCCAATGCTGCACAGTCAATGTTCTGGCCTCATGTCGCGGGGGCGCCTTTTGAATTCCATATGGAGGGCGAAGATGCCGACGGGCAAATTTCCCAATTCAAGGCGCCATTGATTTTCCTCGATCAGTCGGCTGCGTTCAATTCGAACAATTATGGTACCGCCAAACCATCGACTGGTGATAAGGCCAATGCCAAGAAAACCATTTGCGCAAGCTACAACAGCCGTGCAGGAAACAGTCCGCTTGCGTTCCACGGACAAAAACTGGCATTTGCAAATAGCACCGCTCCCGGCGATACAACCTTTGTCACTGATTCGGTGATTCTCTCTTGTGATCTTTTCTCCGGCGACCTCACGATGCTGCGGGGCGCGAAACAGCCGCCGTTTTATCCTGCCTTGTGGAGAGCAAATGTCCGCGTAGCGGCAATCGAACAGCTTGCGGGGGCGGATGCAACCTGCGAGATCAGCCTTCACCAGCCGTACATTGATTCGGGGTTTGCACCAGCGCAAAATATCGGGCAGGTCTTTGCCGGGTTGACGACGAAAATCAGCGTGGGGTTTGATGGCGATACCAGCCGCTCCGGCGGCCTTCTGACTCCCAACATCGACATTGGAGGGCTCTCCCGATCCCTTGGAGCTGTCGGCGGCGACATTCAAGCGCTTACCACCGGCGGCTTCAGTGCAAAGAGTTTTCTGGATGGAGCGAAGATCTTTNNCTTGCGGATGTGACCCCATCTAACTTTGACCCTGCCCGAATTCCACAATTCCGATCGGAGCGTACCGCCGACTTGATTCGCACTTCGTATTACTGGAATCCAGTTATCCAGGGTGATCCGATAGGTTTTTTCAAGCCGGATCAGAAGTACTTCACACTGCAGGCTACGGTTCTCGCCCCCCTCAACGGTGGTTCGCCGAATTATGAAGTGACGGGATCCATGGGGCCATTTGCCCTTGTCCTCGTCCCGAAAGTTTTGGAGGTCCTGCAACTCGATTTCGCCTCTGCACAGTTCTCCATTTTGAATGGCCAGAAACCCGACGTCAGTGTCGATTTCTCGGGGATTACGTTCCTGAATTGTCTGTCCTTCATGAACGAAGTGACCCGCTATGTGCCGCTGGATGGATTCAAGGATCCCCCCGAACTCTCGGTCACCACCGAAGGGATCACGGCAAGCTATACCATAGGCATTCCGACTATTGCTGTGGGTATGTTCAGCCTGCAGCATGTGAGTTTTGGCGCGGGGTTTGAACTCCCCTTTACTGGAGCGCCTCTCTCCACACGGTTGCTCTTTTGTGAGAGAGAAAATCCGTTTACGCTGACGGTTGCCATCTTTGGCGGTGGAGGGTTCCTCGGCCTGATTGCGACTCCGAAAGGAATCGCTGTCGAAGCAGCACTGGAATTTGGCGGTTCACTGGCATTGAATCTCGGGGTGGCTTCTGGCAGTGTGTACGCCATGGCCGGCATCTACTATAGCAATGCGGGTGACGAAGTGACGCTTGCGGCGTACTTCCGGCTCGGCGGTGCAGTGGAAGTCCTCGGCCTGATCTGCATCTCCGTTGAGTTTTACATGGAGCTCGTCTACCAAACCGGAGGCACGCTGTATGGCGATGCATCCGTAAAGGTGAAAGTGGAAGTGATGTTCTTCAGCAAGACAGTTACCCTGCACACATCCAAAACTTTTGCGGGATCGCCCGGCGATCCGTCAATAAAAGAAACACTGACACTCAACGAGTGGCAATCTTATCGCGCAGCGTTTGCGTAAGCATGCAGGAGCAAGTGCAATGGAACAGACGTTTATCTGGACAGTTCTGCCAAACGGTGTCCGCACCGATACGACGGGAAGTTTTCTGAAATTCTCGGTGTTTGTGTCAATCCGGCTCCGGGATCCCAACGGCCAGGACTTCACGCTTGCGAACGTGCCGGATGTGCTCGATTGGCCCGCATTCTTGCGTCACAAGACAAGATTGGAAGTGGAGATCCAGGGACAGCCGCTCATTCCCGCCGACCAGGTAAGAGTAGATTTCTCCCCGCTTGACCCTCCGCTCTGGAGTGCATTGTTCCGCAAGGAACAATTGGTGAAATCATATCTGACGGAGGATCTGCGGGAGCGATTCATTCGGTCCTTCCCTGCATCACAAGTACAAAAATTCGTCGAAGATCTCTATGCGGGAGTTGGCCATGACCACGGCGTTAAGCCGCCCAATGCGGGGGATCTGGGCAAGATTCTTCAAGACATCAGTTTCAGAACCGACCTGACACAGCCGGGGGAAATGCAGGAGAAGGGATCACCGAGGGAAACAACTGCGATGAAGGGAACGCTGAAGGGGCAGGTCATACAGAAGCTGGAAGGGATTCGGGGGTCGGTCCGCACGAGTTTGGAGCGCGATGTGCATGCTCTCCTCCCTTCGAAGGGCGGAGTACTAAAGCCGGAAGGTCTGAATATTCTGAAGTCCATCGCAAAAGATCTTGAAGTGTATGGCTACGTTCACGTAAGAAGCTACAGTCCCATGAAAGCGTTCATGCAGGCCATCATGTTTCATTCGGCGCATTCGGGGATGGTGGGTACGGACGCTTCAACGGTAAAGATGGCATCCAATGTCCCGACAGTGCCGGTATTTGATTTTCATGAGGCTCTGTCCTTGCTCGGCGAGCACCCCAGCCTGCTGAGAAAGCTTGGCCTCGTACTCGATGTTGAGTGTCCATTGCCCAATGCAGTGCCTGTTAACGGGATCATTCGCGTTAGGCCAGAGGGATCCAAGACCATAGGGAAAAACCAAACCNNAAGAAAAACACAAATTCAGGGCAAGCCGCAGTATCAACAATCCACGTTTCTCCCGGGACAGTGTTTTCCCACGATCAGAAGACGTTTCGTGCGAATCCCAAGACGGGGTCCGATATCAACGGGGGATTACTCGATCTGAGCGACGAAAAGAAGTTCCAGATTGTGAAACTTGATATCGACGGGAGCGCGATCAAACTTGTCAACCTTGCCGATCAGATGGACCGGGAAGGGTATATTGTTGATCAAGCAGAACCTGTTCTCCTTGCGTCGACTGGCAACGGCTATGTTACCGGACTCGATTTGAACAGTACCTTCAGTGTGTCCGAAGTCGCAGCGGTTGCCAAGTTGATCGATCCAGACCGGGCAACCCTTCCGGNNATGAAAGCGGCAAGAGATGGAAATGTGAAGTTGGCAATTAAGACCTCCATGGCACACGAGGAGGCGCTTGTTCCCAGTGCAGCCACGAAGAAATCCCCCGCTGATCCCGACAGCAAGCTCATGTATGCCGACGATCTGGTACGGGGATATCGCGTCGACATATTTGATCAAATGTCAGGCAGGTGGCTCCCGCTCTGCGGGCGGACAGCCACATATGATATCCTGCACGTTCCGAAAGGGGATTCAACAACAGAAGAGAGAACCATTGTCATTGAAGATGAGGGAATTGTCGCAATGGGTCTCTCTGAACCCACAGACAAGTCGACCGACGATCTTTTTGTCCATGAAGCCCTGTTTCACTGGACAGGGTGGAGTCTTGTGGCACCAAGGCCGGGCAAAGTGACGAATGATCAAAATAATGCTGTGGAGGCGGGCAAGGACACGCTGCAGGATTTCGGTCTGCACATTTCTGCAAAAGCGGGAAACACTCAACTCCCACGCCTTCCCAAACTTCGTTTTGGAAACAAATATCGTATCAGGGCACGTCTCGCCGACATTGCAGGTAACGGTCCACTGTTGAGCGATTTCACTGCGGCAGATATGACCGGTGCGACAGGAGTGACGACCTATGAGAGGTTTGAACCGGACGCTTCGCCAACCGCAATGGTGGCAACCACACCACAGTCTGGGGAGTCCCTGTATGTTGCTGCAGTCCGCAGTAATGGCGGAGTCTCACCCGACGAGTATGCTTCTGCCCATGGATTGAAGGTGAGCTCTCCCGAGCGGCTCATTGGCCCACCTGCGGCAATGCAACAAATGGTCGAAACTCATGGCCTGTTTGATGGAATGTCGGACGAAGATTCTTACAAGCTCATGGTGGAGCGCGATCGGCCGTACGCCATTACCAATGGTCCGGCCGTACAAGATACCAAGGGCCGCGCAAAATTCGGTATGCCTGTGATTACGGATGCGTCATTTGCAATTCCGTATCTTCCCGATCCCATGGCACTCGGCGTTGCATTTGTTTTCTCCGATCGACACGGCAAGGCTGTCGCAACAACACTGCCTCCGGCAATGTTTCGCCAGCACGGANNGCGTGAGAGTGGTGGAGGGGACGGGAGAACCGTTCTGGAGGAATGACCACCTTCTCGTGGTGCCTCTTCCGAAAGCTGAGGCGTTGACGATGGCCTATAGTTCCATTGTTGGAGAGGCGGCACTTGATGCGCATGGCATCTGGAACATCATCGCATCAAAAGCGGGCGCAGAAATCGGCTCGCTCAAGTCGGCTGCGCTCAAGGGTGCCCATTGGATGATTACTCCATCGCGGACCATGCGCCTGGTGCATGCCGTGCAACAGCCCCTTGTGAAACCCGCGTTCTCGAAGTTGGTCCCCATCAAGACGCTTGGCGCAACATTCGCCGTGGTGCACGGCCAGATGACATTCGACGGAAAGAGCTCGGCGGCGGTTGAGCTCCGCGCCACGTGGACTGATCCCATAGACGATCTTGCTGCGCCAAAACCGGACACGGTTACTGGTTTCTCCCAGATCTTCAATCAAACAGTGGACCAATTTGCCGACACCTATCTCTTTGGCGATCAAACGGTCCAGCCTCAAGCGGAAGAAGCCGGAGGGGCGATGAAACTCTCCAAGGCTCCGCTGTCGGGCGCAGTGAACACATCCACAAAAAAGATGGTCACAACATTATACCAACACGAGGATCTCCAGAAGTCAACATACACAGGATTCGCGCTTTCAGATGCTGTTCGGGAAGATCAGACAAAAAAACGGATTGCCATTCAAAAGGCATTCGCGCCTTTGTTTGTCCCGGAAGATCCGAAGCGTCATGAAATTGGTGATACAAAGTACCACCTTGTCACCTACCAGGCCGTGGCGACCAGCCGGTTCAGGGAATTTTTTGTGGATTTGATCACTGAGGATCCGTCTGAGCAAAAATCTGACCCAAGGCATCATGCAGTGCAGCCCACCATACTCAACAAGGCGAAGAAACAGGGCCTTACGTTCACTCAGGAAGGAACGCTTCAGGTGAAGGTCCTGAACTCTGCAAGGCCTGCGCTCCCGAAGGTGCTCTATATGATGCCCACCTTTCAGTGGGAAGAAGAAAGGGATCCCAAGACAATTGTCCGAAGGCGGTGCGGTGGCGGCCTGCGTGTATATCTTGACAGGCCGTGGTATTCCTCCGGTGACGAAGAACTTCTTGGTGTGATCATCAAGAACGAGTTCGGCGTGTTTCCCGATTTCAGCAAAAGCGGAAATCCCAACCTCCCCATGAAAAGGGAAGCCCTGGAACACTATGTCTCCCACTGGGGATATGATCCCATATGGGATTCCCTCGGCGGACTCAAATCGGTGATGAAAGTCTCGGATTTTCAGAGAACTGCGCACAAGGGTGAATTTCTCCCGATTGCAGAACTTGACGGTGCCTATGTTGATGTCGCGGGCTACAAACCGGAATTTGACGAGCATCGGAAGCTATGGTATGCAGATATTGTCGTCGATCCCGGAACGGCATATTTTCCGTTCGTCAAACTCGCCCTGGCCCGATACCAACCGAATTCGGTGGACGGTGCACACCTCTCTCCAATTGTGACCTCGGAGTTTATGCAAGTAGTACCCGATCGCGTCGCCGCGGCAACGGTCGATGGAACAGGAAAGATCGTCGTTCAGGTTTCGGGACCCTCCGCAATGAAAAAACAGATGATTAACGATGTTACGTCGATCAAGACTCCTAGCCGGGTAGTCACGGCAGTCCTTGAGCGCTCGTTCGGTCCGGATCTGGCATGGGTGCCCATGGAAGATGAGTCGGCCGCGGTTCTTGATCAGGCGGAACTCAAGGATTCGAAAATCCTCTGGCGACGCGAAATTCCGGAACCTGAAGGATTCTCCGCGGGCCGTGGCAAGGGAGTTTTCAGGGTGGTCATCAAGGAGGAAGAGATGTTTGATAATCCGGGACACGAGGCGAATGGGTCATTTAATGCCGGTCGCCGTCCTATCTATGCAGACGTCATAGAACTCTAACGCATGAACTCCAGGTTCTTTCCCCGTCACCTCGTCAGCGCCCTTGGTGTAAGCGCACTATTCCTCGCGCTGTATGCCCGTGCGCTATCTCAGGATACCGTCGCGCAATCACCGATAACCTTTTCAGGAACGAGTACGATATTCGGACAGACTGCCAACCACCCGGGGATCGGTCAGTTGGTTCCCAAGGATTTTGTCCGAGNNTTGTCCGATGGGATCTTCAATCCACTCTTGGTGTCTACGGAGTCCCATTGTCCGTCAATGCTCTTGTGACGTCCGAGCAGAACGGCTCCGACCAAACCATGAACTACTTTTCGATCGGTTTGGATCAGAGTCAGTTGCAGGCCAAAATACGTCAGCGGATCAACGACCGGCTGGGAGATCTCCAGGCGATCCGGGACAGGATTCAAACGCAAGGGGTCTCGTCGGTCCGTGATTCTCTCGCGTCACTCGGCAAAGACAAAGCCAATCTGGTCGAGGAAGTGCCCCAGATCGGACAACTCGAGGATCTTCAAAATCTCAAAGACAGCGAGCTTTTCGAAAAAATGGAAGAAGTACAGCGTCTTGGACTTGCCTCGGCAGCCCAAAGCTTTACCACGCTCTTTCCAAAACTTCTTTTGGGAAATGCGTTTCCTTCATACACACCTCTCACTATGGATGGGATCCCCGTCACAGGCGTGGATGTGGAATTCACTCCCGGGATTTTCTACCTGGCTGCCACGGGAGGGAAAGTGTCCGATGGCTCCGGCGGATATGGGCTCGATCGAGGTATGCTTTTGTCGACAAGCTCCTTTAAGCGGACTGTGCNNGGGAAGCCTTTCGCAGGATTCGCTCCATTCCGGGTTGACGCCGCAAGCCAATTCCGTCTATGGCGCAGAAGGCGCCCTTCTGTTACTGGACGATCGGTTGGCTATCAATGGTGAAGTCGCTGCTTCGGTGATCACCAACGACGTCACTGCGCCCGATGATCCCGCAGCTGAAATCCCGGGTTGGATCAAGGGTCTTTCTTCCCCAAATTCCACGAGCGGCTATGATTATGCATTTTCGCTTCAGAGTAAATACTCCATTGAGGAAAGCGGTACAAATATAACGGGGACAGTCCGGAGAATTGGTCCAGGGTACAGCTCTCTTGGAGTTCCCTACCTGCGGAAGGACCTTCTTCAATATGAAGGGAAGGTGGGACAGGAACTTCTTCATCACCAGATATCGGTGGGCCTCTCGTATCGCCATGACGAGGATAATCTTGATGGAACAAAAAGCGGAACGACAAAGCTGAGTTCATTCGGTGCGGACCTTGGTCTGGTATTTCGAGGCCTGCCGTACCTGAAGATCCGCTATGCTCCTCTGTCACAGCAAAGCCAACGGGTGACGGATAGTCTAAAGATCCAAAACGACATCACCTTGCTGAATATTCTTTCGGGATATGTGTTTCGAACAGATGGAGGTTTGGTGAGCGCGACGACCGTCTCGTTCATCCATCAGGAGGCGAAAATTCTCACGGGTGAAGGGGCGTACCGATCGCGAAACGGGATGCTCAGCCAAAGTCTGGCTTTTGTCTTTCCGCTGACGGTCAGTTTTGATGTGGGCATTACTGAGACAGACATCGAGGCATCGTCTTCCAGCGTGGTGATTTCGGACTTCAGCGTGTCGCACGTGGCGTGGGGAATATGGCAAAACACTCTCGGGTTTACACTTATGCGCGATGCAGTCCAGCGAACCGGAGTAACCTAGGCGAGTGCAATCCCTCTATGGGACTTTGCCTCGCTTGCCGTGGCATTTGAGCATTCGGTGACGGATGATCCTGCGTTCGGGCTGTCCGACTATGATGAAACCATTTTCCGAGTAACGCTTTCAAAAAGCTGGTGACGATGAAGGTGCGTTCCACAAAAGCCAGTTCCTCGCTTAATCTTCCTCCAATCTTCCGCTTCCAAACGTCAGACTCCTACTAACGTTCTTCTTTCATTTATTCCTCCTTTTTTGCATTTTATCTCATTGGCGGACCGATTTCGGACTCCAATCACTGTTCCCTGGATCAGCAAGTGAAGAGGAGGAGGCGCATGGCTAAAAAGATTCGCTACGGTCTTATCGGGTATGGTATCTTTGCCGAACGGAGGATTGCTCCTGCCATCAAGACATCATTGAATTCCGAGGTGTGGGGAATTCAGAAACGTTCACTCGCGGAAGCCAAGGAAAAAGCACGCCAGGCGGGGATCCCACTGGCGTTCGACTCCGTCCAGAAGCTGGTCGAACACCCCGACATTGATGCAGTATTCATCTGCTCGGCGAATGCCGCTCATTATCCAGAGACGATCGCCGCTGCAAGGGCGGGCAAACACGTCATTGTGGAAAAACCTGCGGCGCTCACTGTTGCCCAAACGCGTGATATGATTGACACATGTGCGTCGGCCGGAGTCAAGTTCATGGTGGCACATATGGTCCGCCTTTCGCCGGTAGTGCAGAAAATAAAGAGCTTTGTTGCTTCCGGCGCATATGGCCCAGTGATATTCGCGCGTGCAGATTTCGCCTACGATCGCAAGTTCAGCCATCGGGGATGGCTTATCGACCCCGCTGTGGCAGGGGGAGGACCGCTGTTTGATATCGGCGTTCACTGTCTGGATACCCTACGGTTCATTCTCGATGATGAAGTGGATTCCGTCAAAGCACACATGCAGCCGCCGCCGGATGCCAGCACGACAGAATTGACGGCCCACTTGAGTCTTCGTTTCGCCCGTGGCACTCCCGCATCCATCTTCTGTTCCTATGAAGTGCCATCGCTCTCACGGTTTCTCGAGGTACTATGCCGCAACGCTGCGTTTCGTGTCTCGGGGTTTACCGCTGTGAATGAGACTCTTCGACTGACGACGGTCCTGAAGCGCGACGACGCGGACCCTTTGGAGACCAGCGAAGAGATAGTCGTTCCGGATCTCTACGAAAAGGAAGTGTCGTTGTTTTCGGATGCGATCATCAATAATACCGCGCCGCCTCTTTCGGGGGAGAATGCCCTCCGTGATATGATCGTGCTTGAGGAGGCCATGGTCCAGGGTCGACGATGAAAGGATCAATTGCCGGGAAATTTCTGCTGGTGGGGTTGATTCTCTGGTTCGGGGGAATTGGGGCGTACCTTCTCTGGCCAGAGCGGACCATCCATCACCCGCCTGGCATGCTTGCTCCGGCAGCTCCGGAACAAACGGTGTCTACACGGTCAGCGTGGACTCTTAACGAATACACGATCCAGTCGCTCGCTGAGTTCCGGGCAAAGGGCGTTGTCCTTCATGCGAAGAAATATTCTCGTTCTCGGGAGAGTTCCCTCTCACCGATGGATATTGCTCTCGGGTGGGGTGCGATGTCGGACCAATCGGTAATTGACAAGCTCGAGATCTCCCAACGCGGGCGTTGGTATATGTGGAAGGCCAAGACTCTGCCTCTGCCCAGGGGAGTGATTGTTGCGTCGAGTTCGAACATGCACATTCTTCCGGCCAATGATGAAGTTCGGGATGCGCTCGACAATGTGTGCACGGGGGCAATCGTCACATTTTCCGGATGCCTCGTCGAGATAAAGGCCACAGATGGATGGCATTGGCGAAGTTCATTGTCTCGAACCGATGAAGGGGATGGCTCCTGCGAAGTCGTTTGGGTGGAGCACCTCGACGTTGATGATTCGGATCCTTAGAAGGCGCCTTGCATCGGGAGCGTCCATGCGTCTATTCTTCACACATGTGGGAACCGGCGATCCGGTGATTATCCTTCACGGGCTGTTCGGATCCCAGAATAATTGGAGGACGATAGCCCGTAGGCTGGGAGAGGAGTACTCAGTATTTACTCCTGACCTTCGCAATCACGGTCAGTCTCCGCACCATCCAATCCACTCCTATGCGTCCATGGCCGATGATGTCAGGGCATTGATGGATGAGGAGGGACTGCACCAGCCCTTCCTCATTGGGCATTCGATGGGAGGGAAAACTGCGATGGAGTTGGCGTTGGGAACGCCCGAGAGAGTGAAGGGACTGGTGGTCGTTGATATTGCCCCGACTTCATCGTCAATGGATGTTGACGGGTATCTCGATGCGCTTCTCTCAATGGACCTTTCTCTGTTTGTCTCCCGGCAGGAAGTGGATCGGGAGATGGTCAAGAGGATTCCGGATGAACGAACCCGGCAGTTCCTTCTTACCAATATCACACGAAGCGCGGATGGAAAACTCGTCTGGCGGATAAACTTGAAAGCTCTGGCTGACAATCGTGCGCAGATTTTCGCCGGGTTATCAGGTGGGAGACACTATGCCGGCAGGACGTTGTTCGTTCGGGGGGAGCATTCCCGTTATCTCCATCCGCAGGACGAAGAACAAATCCGTGCGCTGTTCCCCAACGCAACCATTCAGACAATCAACGGAGCCGGTCACTGGATCCATGCTGATGCTCCAGAAGCATTTCTCGCTCAAGTCCGCTCCTTTCTGCGGGATTCTCGGCTGCAGCCGTCAGATATTCCTCCGCAAAAAGTGGGAATGCGTTAGCATTTTTGAGAGCAACCTGTGAACGGTCTTCGACTCATTGGGTTCGTTTCCCTCTTTCAGACATTGTCCCTGCTGTCGCCGGCATGGAGCCAGGAGAATATTGGGAAGATTGCGGGCACGGTGACAATTGAGAATAACGAACCTGCATTAGGAGCCAATGTCCTGTTGGTTGGAACGAAACTCGGTTGCCAAGTCGGTCAGGATGGGTCGTTCCTGGTTGAGGCGATCCCGGCAGGAGTCTATGTTGTCGAGGTCAGATTAGTGGGATATCAACCGGCAACGTTGTCTGATGTTACTGTCAGAAGTGGAAGAACGGTCCATGTCGAGCTTCAACTTCGTCAGCAATCGATCGAAATGAACCAGGTGGTCGTCACCGGTTCGCGCCGTCAGGATGCCTCCGATGTGCGGTCGTCCGTTACGACGATGACCCCGCACGAATCCAAGATTCTGCCTGGCGCCGGCGAGGATGTCCTCCGCTCACTCCAATCACTTCCCGGAGTCACAAGCATATCCGACTTTTCCTCGCAGTTAGTGATCCGTGGTTCTGGTCCCGATCAAAACCTCATCCTTCTCGACGGATTCGAGGCCCTGAATCCGTACAGACTCTACGGATTCATCTCAATGTTCAATCCTGAGACGGTCGGCGACATCAGTCTCCAAACCGGCGGATTCGCTGCTGAATATGGAGACCGCCTCTCCGCAGTACTTGATGTCAAGAATCGCAAAGGGCGGACGGATACACCGTTCGGCGCCAAGATCAATACCAGCCTCACCAATCTCAACATCGTTGCCGAAGGGGCGCTGCCTCTCGAAGGATCCTCGTATCTTGTATCCGTCCGGCGGACATACTACGACCTTATCCTCGGCCCTGTCCTGAAATCTACAGGANNGCGCTTCCCAATTTCAGGGATCTTCAGACAAGGGTTGTGGTTCCCGTGGGGACGGAACATGAACTGAGCGTGGATGTCCTTACTTCGAGGGACGGTGTGAGTCTCATATCCGGAAACGATCGATCAATGCCTGATAGCGTCAATATGTTTGACCTCACCTATAATTCCCTGGTCGGGATGGCGTGGCGATGGACCCCCTCTGCTGCGCTGGCGATGGAAACGCGGCTGTCTTGGTATCGCAATGAAGGGAGCGGGTCATTTGATGGATCGTTCGTTGATCCATCGCAAAACACCGGTCTGCTTTCGAAAGCCGATGCCGTCGGGTTGAGATTTGAGACGTTCAGTGTCGATTATGANNTCATCTACGGAAAGACTTCACTTGCCCAACGCTGGCTTTATGCCTCGGGTTCACATTCCATTGAAGCGGGCATCGGCGTGGATCACTTGTCAACGGATTTCGTGCGCTCATTTAGTATTGATGATGCACTCAAGGCATTCCTTGAGCAACGCGGTCAGGTTGTTCCTACAGATGTGACTCTCTCCAATGGGTATAACCGGTCCGACATGTATCTTCAGGACAGGATCGCGATAGGCTCATCGATGTTCGTACAGCCGGGCATTCGGGTGGATTACTATCCTTTTCTCAAACAACGTTGGTACATTTCCCCGCGGGCAAATGTCTCGTTCAAACTCGATGATCTTTCCACACTTCGTGCGGCGTTGGGAATATTCTACCAGTCTCCCGGGATGGAAAAACAGGATATGCGGGCTCCTCTCGCTTTTACCGGGTCCTCCTTCGCAACCCTGTCGGCTGAACGGGCGACACATTACATTGTCGGATTTGACCATATGCTTAACCCTGAATGGCAACTCAAGGTTGATACATATTTCAAGCACTTCTCCAACACTGTCGTGCCTCAGAAGCTCCAGGGGGGAGTGTGGAAGACGACCAGAGTAGGATCAGACTTGCGGGATCCTAGTTCATATTCGGTTCCATTCCTCGTACCCAGCGATTCGCTCACTGATGTGCCGGTGAATGATGCCACAGGTCGTTCCTATGGTTTTGAGTTCATGCTGCAGAAGATCCGGACGATGCCGGAGGAGAGGTTTACCGGCTGGGTAAGTTATGCTCTGTCCTATGCAACGATCTTGCGCGACGGAATCGAATCGCCGTTCAATTTTGACCAGCGGCATGCGGTGAACATCGTGGGCAACTATCGGTTTGCCGAGCGTTGGGATGTCGGAGCACGCTTCACGCTTCGATCTGGGCGACCTCAGCGCGCTGCCCTGGGTGTGAATCCCAGGGTTGTCCTGCGAAATGTGGGAGGGCAGGTGCAACCGGTCGTGCAAACCGACAGCAATGGAAACACCATCCTGGATGTGGTGTACGAACGCGACACCTATACGGCACGCCTTGCAATGTATCAATCGCTGGACCTGCGGGTGACAACCTATCCCGAATGGTGGGGCCTGGATTGGTCGATATATCTCGACGTGCAGAACCTCTATAACCGGAATAACGAGCAGGAGGTAAGTTACTTCGTCACTCCGGACGGCATGCTGGGGCGGAGGGCCATTTACGGGATTCCCATATTCCCATCGATCGGGCTTACCCTCATCTTTTGATTCCATCCTCTCTATCCTTAGTCCGGCAGCAGCGCATCTTAATGTCTCAATACTCCCTTGAGAGCATTCCCCACGCTGCTGGTGCTCAACGACTGCAATTTGTCGGTCAGTTCCTTCTTCTTGCCATCGATGATGCCAACTTCTTCCGTAACGCCTGATTGAGCAAGCTGCAATCGATCTTAAGCCTCTTTGCGCTTCGTATCTCACAATGGCTCCACTTCATGAAATCGCTGAGGAGTTTTATCCAGAACATAAGTCACCGTTTTGATTAAGGGTTGGTACGTTGGGTTACGAGTGAAATGATTTGCCTTAATACGAGAATTGAAGATCATTGACAGGAAGCTCGAAGGAATCGAAACCCGCTTTCTTTCTCAACCTGCATTTTGTACCTTGCTGGGGCTGTGTCTGCGACGATAGCTTGTTCATGTGCTTTCATCGGAATGCAACGATGCTCCGGAACACCTTTTGCCATATTCCTTCAATTTCTCTCAGGACTGAGCGGCTGCTCTGGGAATCCGGAATTGTATCATGGGAACATGGCAACTGTTTGCCCAAGGGCATCGTCAGTCCAGCACGAAGCAGTGCGCTCAAGGCCATGATTCCGACATCGGAAGACGCACTCCAGCGCCTGGACCTGCAGTTCTTTTCCGAACGCTTGCCGGGTTCTGAACTCTGGAGAATATTTCCGGAATTCCGGACACGTGCGGTATACCTCGATATCGAGACGACCGGCCTTGGCCGCGGGGACCACATCACCACGATCGTTGCGTACGATGGGAAAACCCTGCATCATTTCGTTCATGGCATCAACCTCCGGGATTTCACAGCCTTTATCGGCCAAGTCGAACTCCTGATCACATTCAACGGAAAATGTTTTGATATTCCGTTCATTCAGCGGGCGTTCGGCATCCAGGTGAACGCCGTCCACATGGATCTCCGGTACATCCTTCGTAGTGTAGGATTGAGGGGAGGATTGAAACGATGCGAACAGCAGCTTGGGCTCGACCGGGCCGAACTTGGCGAAGT
>PMNP01000044.1 GCA_003161755.1 Ignavibacteriota bacterium
CAATTCAAACAGGGTCAACTGGAGTGCATAGAGGATTCTTGACTGGAGATTCGTATCCATCCCGACGCATCCAAGGGCATATTCCAACTGCACTTTGGCTGCTTCGTAATGTTCCTGGGACATTTCATTGGATCCGCTCACCAAAAGCGATTCGGCAGGGGACAGGGGATGTTCGTCCAGCGCCTGACATCGATGAAGATAATACCCTTCGAATTCATTGTTCTTGTCAGCCGGAGTCTTGGCCATGTGATACAATTCTCTGGCTCTTGTACGGTTCCCGACGATCTCCTCTGAAAGCCCGGAACGGTACAAGACGAAGTTTGTCACAAATGCTTTGTTCGAGACGGTCGCCATGTAGATTCGGTAGCTGTCTTGAGCGCCGAGAAAGTCGTTCAGTGTGAATTGTATTCCCGCAAGTGTGCTGTATGTGAATTCTCCGGCGAACTTCAGGTTTTTAGATTGTTGGATAGCCAGGGCTTTTCTTGCCAGGGCATAGGCCTTGCTCAGCATTGACCGGCGGCGATACCATTCGGCTTCCAGGACCAGGAAGAGCGTGTTGTCAGGATACTTTTCAGTGAGGAGATCCATGAGATGAAAGGCCTCATCGTCTTGATGTTCGTTAAAAAGGAACTGGGCAAGAAAATACGTTGCCTCGACACGGGAGTAAGTGCCTCGTGTTGCAGCAAGTCGTACTGACGCAATCCCTTCCTTTATATCTCCTCCAAAGCCCAGGACCTTGAGGATCCAGGAAAGCGATCGTGGAGCCTTCGCAAGATAATAGCGGAAAACTCCAAGCCCCATGTAAGCGTCATACAGCGTGGAGTCTTTGTCCAGAGCATCCTCGAGTGATGCATATCCTTTCCTGCCGTCATTCACAGCTTTCATCATAGACCCGTTCCGCTGGTGCGCCAGTCCGCGGTAGCCATAAATGCCACCAAGGAAGAAGTGGGCCTGGGCGTTATTGTCGTCTTGATCGATAAGATGCTCGCAAACACCGATGACCGTGTCTGAAAGAGAGAGGAATCGGTTGAGATCAAACTCGTTGCCTTCAAGGTTATAGCGATAGAAAGAGATCATGCTTAAGAAGAAATATCCCCGTGGGTCTCCCGGAGCCAGGACGGTGACATGATGAAATGTCCGCTCGGCTGAGTCGATGTTCATGTTGTACAGCTGGTCGATGCCGGCCATGGTTTCCCGGTGGACGGCGCTCCAATCGATGGGCTCGGCCCGCAACGGTCCTGAGGAAAGCACTACCATGGCCGCGCAAAGGAGGAGAAGTCGGTTCACGCGAGTCCTCGTACAACAGCGGTGGCGTGAATGTGTGGAGCAGGGGGAAAGGAGGAGGAAGAAATGGCGGCCCGCAGTAGTCGAACCGCCCGCTGTAATCGACAACACTTATGGCTTATTGAGGGATTCGTCATACGTCTTCTGATGACTCGGGTCAGTGGATTCAAGCCGCTTAAATACTGACTTGTCAGGATAACTGGCCAGAACCGTCGCGATTTCCTGATACTTCGTTTCAAAGAAAGTCTTCACCATGAGACTTCTTTGACTAAGATCATTTTGGGCTTTGCCGATCTTATCAAGGGCCACGACAATATTCCGTTGGGCATTTACGGGATTGACGGCCAGGGAATCAAGGCCTGCAAAATGATAGATGAAGCTTGCCTGACGAATCGGTTCGCACTTAGGGAGCAGAGCCTCTCCAATGTAGACCGCTCTGCTATATCCCGTCGCGGCCTGTTGCCATCCTTTTTGGCCGCTTGAAAGGCTCATCCTAACAATATCTTGCGCCTTCTGGAAATAAGGGGTTCCTCCCAGAACATCATAGGTGTCTCCATCGGCTGCCACAATCAGGTACATGTAGAAGTCCAAAAAACTCGTGAGGTCATCAAATGAAAAGGCGTTGTGACTTATTGGCCGTCCCCGAACGTAGGTAAACTCCCAGGAATCGTCCTTGAGCCGAATGACAGCGGTGTTGCGGTTCGCGCGAAAAATCGGACGCTGACTCCCGAAAAATACCTGTGCTGCGTAGCGATTGTCGGTCGTTGCGCTCTGAATGAATATGTCCATGCTGCAGAGAACCTTGTCAGGGACATCGGCCCCCCATTGATAGCTGTTCACATAGTTTTGGACCTCCGTCGCAAAGTCGCGAAGCAGATCCTTGTTTGCCGTGGGGACGGACTCATAATTGACGGTCACGGTGCATTGTACTCCTTGGGCGCTGAGGAGGGCCGGAAGCGCAATGAGGAGGCAAAAGAATGGGAAAATGGAGGCGTGGCGAGCCATGATCGTTCCTGAAGGTTGAGGAAAGAAGGATGCAATGCAATATAGAGGTTTCCATCGAGTCCTTCAAGAGCTCCGGGCTTTGTCCACTTTGTTCAAAAGAAAACCCGCCCACAANNTGAACAGTAATAACAGAAGACGGGTACCTATCATGGAGCGGGATGAAAAGTTCCTCTGTTTTCTGGGGTATTGCATTTCTTTTGACTGCAGGTCGAGCAGACGGCGCGTTTGAACGGCTTCCGTTGGGCGCACGCGCTGCTTCCCTTTGCGATGCTTCTCAGTTGAGTGTCGGCGACCCCTTTTGTTGGGGCACGAATCCTTCACTCTTGGCGAAAGCGGGAAGCACCAAGGCCGCGTTTACCTACACTCCCGGATTGTTTGGACTGACCGATCTTCAGCGTGATGCCGCTGTTTTGCGATTCGATGCCCTCAGTGGTGGTGCCGGGACTCTCTTCAAATGTTTTGGGAATGATTTGTACAGGGAACTCAGCATCGATGCAGGTTACGGCGGATCACTCTCTGAAAACGTTCAAGCTGGGGTAAGTCTCTCGCTCTACCATCTTCAAATAGAAGGGTATGGCCATGCGAATGCTGTCGGATTGAATGCAGGCGTTTGTGTGCATATTGCTGATCAACTCGCCTACGGAATCTCCGTGTTGAATGCCAATTCCCCCAAGATCGGAGTATCGCAGGAATGTGTTGGCGCAGAATTCCTTGCATCTGCGATGTATGCCCCGACAGAATGCTGTTCACTGATGCTCTCGGTATCAAAGCCTTCGCAATCACCTATGTGCTTTGCTGCGGGAATAGAATATCTGCTCGAACGTGTGGTAAGTCTTCGCCTAGGTGCCAACGAAGGGCTCTCACAGTATGGACTCGGCGTGGGAGCAACACTGGGCTTTGCGGAAGTGGACTACGGCGTCGCGATTCATCAGGAGTTGGGGATCACGCATCATTTTGAGATTGCTGTTGAGCTGCCATGAAGCATGTGACAATACTTCTTCTGGCGGTTTTCCTGGTATCACCAATGATGATTCTCCCAATACGATCCTTTGGCCAGGAGAAGACGCCGTTGCCAGAAGAGGAAGACTATGACGATCCTGCAGAACGGGATCTTATGCTCTCCGGCGAAGAAACTGACGCCGTGGAATCGATGGCCGAGGAACTGAGAAGCTTTCCACTCCTGCCGCTCGGTGATTCGCTCGTTGTGCCGGATCGATTTCGGGAGGTCACACTCGCCCCGTCTTATCCTCCCAAGAATCATCCTCCTCCTGCAAAACACATGAGGAGGGGAAGATGGGAGGTCGAATCTCATACTTCAGTGGAGATCTCTCCGGGTGGATTGAATGCAGTGGACGATTCGCTTGCCCTTGGCGGCTCGGAACGATTTGTGAACAGGCTTCAAT
>PMNP01000334.1 GCA_003161755.1 Ignavibacteriota bacterium
TCCTTCAACATATCGGCCGACCTAAGGACAGCAACCAACTCTGGTGTCGGGTTTCCCGTTTCCCAGCGCTACACAACACTAAGTGGGTTTTATAAATTTACCTCCGTGGGCGGGGATATGTTTTTCGCCAACTACCTTGCGCAGAATGGCAGCTCGGGCACCGGATCGGGAGTGTTTCTTGGGACATCATCACAATCAGTGTTTACTGAATTCACCATTTTGATCTACTATCCAGGACCGGACGTTCCTGACAACGGCATTATTTCGTTTTCAGTTACCGGCGCGGGCGGTTTCCCCAATGTGGGATCAACATTCGTCGTCGATGATCTCTCGTTTGGCACGTCGACCGGAATAGCGGACCAGCCAAATGGCCGTCCGGGAGAGTTTCGGTTGAATCAAAACTTTCCGAATCCATTCAATCCATCAACCAGCATCATTTACAGCGTGCCGGAACAGACGCATGTTACGTTGACGGTATTCGATCCCCTGGGGCGGGAGGTTGCAGTTCTTGTTGATCAGATGCAATCCGCCGGGAGATACAAGGCGGTCTTCGATGCCTCATCAGTCGCAAGCGGTGTATATTTCTATCGACTCGCAGCGGGCACGCGCGTCCAAACAAATAAAATGCTCCTTCTCCGCTAAGGACCATTGTGAAGAACTAGTCGATTGAATGATGCAGAATGTAGATTGCAGAAAAGCCTGGCCGTTGGGTCAGGCTTTTCCTTGCTCTGTCTATCAACAACAGGTCAACCGCAAGCGGTGCAGATACACCTCCACTCATGCACAGAGCCTACTGCCCTTCGGCTGCTCCATGAACTTCGCCGAGTGAATCCTCGCGGAGAGTCACTGTGCCTGGCCCAAGGGACTGCCTCTTGCCACTTGGGAGAACCGCCTCGCCCTGGACGCCGGCGGGAAGAGACACGACCATCACAAACTGATTCGCCTGGTGCTCCCAATGCACCTCGATTCTGCCGGCGGGGCTATTGAAGGACGCTGATGCGTTGTCAAGGCTGCCGGGGTTCGGCGCAATCAACACTCGGCGCCATCCTACACTTCCGGGCTGCTGCCGGATGCCGGCGACATACGCGTAGTGCCATTCCATGAGATGCCCAAGCATGAAATGATTCATGCTGCCGCCTGTCCCTCGCCTGGCGTCCCAACTCTCCGGCAATGTCGTCAGACCCTCGCGCACCATGTACCCATAGCTCCCGCGGTCCTCGCGGCTGTAAACACGATACAGAATGTCATTGCGGTTTCCTTCGGCAAGTGCCCTAAGGAAAAACACCTGCAATACCTCTCCGGCAGTCTGCTGCCAGTTTCGCTGCGCAAGATCGTCAACGATCGCCTGGAGCACTTCCTTCCGGTCCGCATCGGGAACGAGGCCAATGCATAATGCGGCGCTGTTCGCCGCCTGGCATGAACCGTGATTCAGCACGGTCTTGGAGGCCGGATCATAAAAGTGGCGCTGGAAGTCTTTTCGAATCTGATTGAAAAGACTTTGATATGACTCTGCCTCTACCGTGCGTCCAAGAACCTGCGCTGACCGCGAAACGGTCGCCGCTCCCAAAGCCCATATCGCCGTTGCACTCACCTCATTGGGCGTCCATTGCGATGGACCATCTCCCTTTCCGTGGCCGTAATCGTACCAGTCTCCAAGATTGCTCGTGATGATCCCGTCTTTTGCCTGCGACGAAAGATAGTCGACGTACCTCCGCATGCTTTCGAACGAGGTTACAATCGCATTGGTGTCACCATACCACTCAAAGAGATGCCATGGGACAAGAACGCCGGAGATTCCCCACTCGGGAGCCTCATTCCAGAAACCGTGTGGAGGGATGCCAACCAGATAGTTGGGGCAGTTCGTTGGGATGTGACCGTCCGGCAACTGTGCGTCTGTCAGGTCACGCGCGATCTTCTTGTACCAGGAATGGATGTCAAACCTGTAGCTCATCGCCCTCGCCATGTGCCAGTTTTGTTCCTGCCAACCATTCTTTTCCCTGTGAGGGCAGTCGGTGGCGACGTAGCTCATATTCGATCGGATGGACCAGTCGATCAATCTGTGTGCGCCATTCTGCAAGGCGCTGGAACAGGTAAATTGCCCGACAACCTCGTTGGCGGCCCGGACGTGAACAAGTTGGAGCTGCTTGATGATGGGAAGCCCGCGAGGATTCGGGTATCCCTCCGGTACGGCGCCTGTTACCCCAACGTATTGGCAGCCTTCATAACAGAATAGAGCCTGATGAGATTCCGATGAGCCTCCCTTCAAGGTGTAGTCGAACCAGATATCCTTTCCGGTGCCCCAAGTGTATGTGAATTTCACCTGGCCGGTGGAGTCCATGTATTCACACGGCCTGAAGCGGATCGTCTGGCNNTACGGCTGAACCCTGCACTGTGAAGCGGAGGAGCGCAGAGCAGTTCTGTGGATAGATGAACGTGTATTCGTCCGCCTTGGGAGACACGATCGAATCCGGATCAAACACTTGAAATTCTTTGAGTAACGGGGCTGAATATTCTTCCACGGATCCCTTTGGCACCGGTGCAACGATCACATGCTCCCACATTCGATCGTCAAAATTCGAATTTGCCCAATTGGCAGGAAGCAACCGTGCGTCAAAATCCTCGCCTGCATAAATGTTGGAAAATGTCAGCGGTCCCTGGCTCCATTTCCAGGACGGATTGCTCGTAACGACAATCTCAGCACCTTCTTCTGTCCTAATGTGCGCCTCCAGCAAGAGGAGATACGGATAGCCGTTGGAGAAATCGGGCATTGCATCTGTCTTGATGAAGCGCATCGCATCATTTGCCGGACCCACATGCCAGAACGAATTCCCCAACAGTGCTCCCCAGGCATTGTCGCCTCGTTTGAGNNTAATGTCGAATTCCTCGGAATACAACGTCCGGTCATACTGCGACCATGCTTGATGAATAACTGACGTCCCGACGCGGTTTCCGTTCAGGTATAATTCGTAATGACCAAGGCCGACCAGCCTGACTGAACCCGAAGCAGGATGTCCTTCGATGTGAAAAGTCGACCGAAGCAGGGGACTTGGGGAGACATTGGATGTTGAAGTGCCTTCATAANNTCAAAAGGCAGACGGCCGAACAAGAGCACCATGAAGGTGATAGAAAGTACTTGCTCTCGGAAGTGGCAAACATCCCCTAGTAACATTTCTCTAATCCTCTTCTTTGGTAATCGTCATGTACGAGTGTTCCAATATTCTTCCGCAGTCCAAGCTACGGATATTTAGTTGCTTCGCAAAACTCGGTTCCTGCCCTGGTCAACATCCGATTTCTATCAAATACCACCAGGGCATTCCTTAAAGAGCCTTATTTTTGCCTTTTTTGCAATGTCACTTTTCCCGCCAGAATTACGTGATACTACTAAAGGGGTGAACCGTACTATTGTACCGGAGTAAGAATTATTGTCGTTTAGCCGAACAGGAGGAGTATGCATAAGAGAGGAAAAGTCGTTGTGGGCTTTCTTCTGATTGCCGTGTTCTCTGCCAGCGCTGAGGCCCAGTGGGTGCAGAGCCTTCCAATGAAGTCTCCCGTCATAAGTTTCGCCGTGAGCGGCACGACCCTTATTGCAGGCACGAACGGCAGGGACACAGTTGTTTTCATCGACACATCGCTCGCCCGCTACGCTCCGACCATCTATGTTACCACCGACAACGGGACAAGCTGGACAGCGCCCGATACGGCAGTTAAATGGGGTGGCGCCGCAAGGTGCTTTGCCGTCAATGGATCGACTGTCTATGCCGGGATCTTCGATGGCTTGACGAACAATCCCGGTCTCATGATTTCGACAGTCATCTACTCTTCCAACGCGTCCACGAATTTCACACAGTGGAACGCCGTGGCCGCCCCTACGCCGGACTTCTACTTTTGGGTTTTTAGCATGGCCTTCCTAGGCTCAAACTTGTATATCGGGGGCTCGGACGCCCCGTTTGCGTTTTATCGCTCAACAAACTCTGGCACGAACTGGATCGCAGGCGGGAGTATTTCCGAAGTAACTGCGCTTCTCGCACTTTCGGATACAAACCTCTTCGGGGGATCGGCGGGCGGCGGCATGTTTCGCTCGACCAACAACGGCACGAGCTGGACACCGATCGATTCAGGCCTTGCGGCGGGGACCGACGCTAAGTGGATCAACTGTCTGGCTTCCTCCGGCACAAGTCTGTTCGCAGGGACTCCGGCCGGCATATTCCGTTCCTCGAACAACGGGACAAGTTGGACAAAGGTGAACGCTGGATTGTCCGACACCAACGTGACAGCTCTCGCCGTCTCCGGCTCGACGATCTTTGCCGGCACGTCGACACAGACAATCGATTCTGCCTTTGAGTTCAGTGGGTGGTATTTCGGCGTGATTGTTGGAGGTGGAGTTTTCCGGTCCACCGACAATGGCTCGACCTGGACGGCTGTCAATACTGGCTTCCCTACCCAACAAACAAATCTCCGGGGAACGCTTACCGACATCGATATCCGGTCTCTTGCCGTTTGTGGCGGTACCCTTTTCGCGGGGGCATACAGCGGGGGTGTTTGGCAAAGGCCCCTGTCGGACATGGTAACATCTGTTGAGCCAGGGCCAGTGGAAGTTCCCGCGCAATATCGTCTTGAACAGAATTATCCGAACCCGTTTAATCCAATTTGCAATGTACAATTTACAATGTGCAATGCTGGGCAGGTAAAATTAATTGTGTATGATATACAGGGGCGGGAAGTGCAGACGCTGGTGAATGAGAGATTACAGGCAGGGACGTATGTAACATCGTTTGATGGAAGTATGCTGAACAGCGGAGTGTATTTTTATAAAC
>PMNP01000176.1 GCA_003161755.1 Ignavibacteriota bacterium
CAAGTTCCGTCGTCCAAATCAGGGCGTACCTCACACACTGAGAGACATCAACCGTGTTGTTGCAGGGAAGCCAGCGCCGCGCGATAACGTGCAGCATCAACATCATCAAAGAAGAAATCCACCGGGTTGAGTTTCCGCCCATTGTGGCGCACCTCGAAATGGAGGTGTGGGCCGCTCACGAGTCCCGAACGCCCACATTTNNGAATAGCCGTAGCCGTGCTGGACTTCGATCACGATGCCGTAACCGCCTGCCGTGCGTCCCGAAAACTTCACAATACCATCCCCTGCGGCATAGATGTTGGTTCCTACATCGTTCACGATATCGATGCCATCATGCATCCTGTAGACATGGAGCACGGGATGGACGCGCATACCAAAACCGTTTAGCGCGTAGTATCCCGCCATCGGCTTTATCGCTGGAAGGTGGGCAAAAAAGGCCTTGTTGTATTCAAGGCGCTTGGATATCTCTTCGTAGCTTGACTGCTGCAGACGTATTTCACGGCTGAGCTTGTCGATCAACGATTGTGAGGAGGCAAGAACCTGCGCGGCGTCGCCAGTGAGGTATGCATTCGCCTGAGGCGTAACCGATCCACCCACAGCAGCTTGCTTCGTATCATCGTCGAGCTTCGACAGGTCGACCATCAGACGAAGTTCATTCCCACGATCGGAAAGCTTGTCCAGAGTTCCTTGAACGGAAGACATCTTCTGGGCAAGCGACTGCACCTGCTCCTTGAGCACTTCATTTTCCGAAGCAAGGACGGTGAGCCGGTTATAGCCGAGCCCCAACATGTCACTAAACAGATAGTTGAGGACCAACAATGCGCCGACGGCGAGGAATCCCAGAAGAAACCCCGATCCTACCAGCTTCGTTTTGAAGAACCGCATCTCACGGAGATCCAGCGAACGACCTACCACAAATACCTTCGCACCGCGCAGCTTGGCAGCTACCCGTACGAGATCCTTCAGTGGTTTTGTCACAAGTTGTAGCACGTGGAATTTGGATTGGTGACATTAATGAAATAAGCATACCCCATGCCACCATTCCCGGGGGAAGGAAAGGGCTCAGAGTAAGTAAAAGCTCGGGTGATAATAGCAAAAAATGAAAAAGATGTCAAGGGGTGAGATGAAGAATTTACAAATTCTACATTCTTCTCACCCTTCCAAACTCAGCGCCCCGGATTGTGTCCTAGATCACTCGAAATCGTGTTCAAAATAGTTAATCGCCCGATTCCCCTTCTTCTTCTGGCCAATCATCCCCTCCAACCTCTTGGCGAACTGCTTTGCTGCATCATAGCCATAATGGCGAAGAAGGTAATTCAGGGCAATAACCTCTGTAATCACTGTAACGTTCTTTCCAGGGAAAATAGGGAGTTTTACGAGGGGGATTTCAACGTCCAGGATATTTGCCGACTGATCATCAAGGCCCGTCCGCGTGTATTCCTCGTTAAGCTTCCATTCTTCAAGTTCGACAACGACTTCCACCCTCTTTTGGTAGCGAATTGCCCGAATACCGAACATGCTGCGCACATCAAGCAGACCCAAACCCCGAATTTCCATAAAATGCTTCACCAGGTCGGTCCCTGCCCCCATAAGGATAGACTCTCCCTTTCTTGTCACCATGACCACATCATCTGCGACAAGACGGTGGCCACGTTCCACAAGGTCCAAGGCTATCTCGCTTTTTCCGATGCCGGATCGGCCTGTAAGGAGCACACCCACGCCGTACACATCGACAAGGGATCCATGGAGGACCACTTGGGGGGAGAATTGGTCGTCCAGAAAATCTGCAAGGAAATATGATATTTTGGTTGTTTCAAAAGGGGTCGCAAACACCGGAATATTGCGGGATGAAGCAGACTGCAAAAATTCGCTCCCGAGATCATTTCCGTTCGTCAGTATGACGCACGGCATCTTGTATTGAAGGATGCGCTCGACAGCCTGCTCGCGTTGTCCTGCATCCAACGACTGCAGATAGTGGATTTCGGTATTCCCGATGATTTGCACACGATCAAACGTAAAGAGACCGAGGTACCCGGCAAGCGCAAGACCCGGCCTGTTAAGATTCTTGTCACGGATGATGTTTTCAAAACCAATCTCACCAGTCAGCGAACTCAGCTTAAACCGTGCGTGGGTGGTCTCATAGAGAAAGCCGACCGTCAGACTCTTTTTCCTGGTTTCGCGCGACTTGTCGATTTTCATAGGTGCTTTTATGGAATTGGATGACGGAGTCTATACCTTTTCGTTCATCTGACGCACGCGGAGCTTGTCTTTCAGTCGGAGTTTATCTTTGTACTTCGCAAGCCGCATCGACAGCTTTTCCACTGCCGAGTCGAACGACTTGAGATAATCGTTTGACGACCCTTTGGCAGTCAGCACCATGCCATAGACATGCAGATTAATCTCTGCGGTCTTGACGCTGTTATTCACCCGTTCGTAGCTGAGAACCACATCGGCCGTGACGATCCCATCATAGTACCGATCAAGCTTTCTTACCGCGTCGGCCGCGTGGTCTTTGAGATCTTGCCGTGCCCGGAACCTTCGTGCTGTAAACTTGATCTGCATACGCATCCTCCTTTTTCGTAGTGCTTGTCTCTTCTACAGCCCTTGGGTGGGCTTGCGCATAAAGACGTTGCAGCCGATCCACGCCGACATGCGTGTAGATTTGCGTTGTTGAAAGACTGGCATGCCCAAGAAGCTCGCGGACTGCCTGAAGGTCTGCTCCATTGTTTACCATATGAGTGGCCATGGAGTGTCGAAGAACGTGCGGGCTNNATTCTTTTTTCCCCGAGTACTGACAAACACCGTGCCGGGGTCGCCAGAGGAGCGCGCTACGAGCGTACCGCGCATTTCGAGGTAGGTTCGGAGAGCCTGCTCAGCCGGACGTCCGAAGGGGACAATTCGATGCTTGCGCCCCTTCCCCATCACTTTAATGGTCATTCCAGGAAAATCAATGTCGGCCGCGCGGAGTTCAATCAACTCGCTGAGCCGTATGCCTGTGCTGTACAGGAATTCGAGCACTGCCGCATCGCGCGCTCCTTCCGGAGTGCCGCGATCAGGTTGGTCCATCAGCCGATGCATCGTCGACTCGTCGAGAAAACGAGGCAGNNTTATCCGGATACGGTGGGATCGCCGGAGATACTTGAAGAACGAGCGAAGGCAGGCCAGAGATCTTGCAATGCTCCGGCGCGAGTAGCCCTGTTCCAACAATGATGCCAGAAATGCGCGGATTGTTCCGCGATCGACGGCAGCCGGGTCCCATGCTTCCACGCCCGTCATCCGTTTCACAAAGGAATCGAAGTGCTCGAGGTCGTTC
>PMNP01000361.1 GCA_003161755.1 Ignavibacteriota bacterium
CAGCGAACCAGGTGAGTACTTCGTCACAATATGCACAAGGCATATGTCGTGCATCCTCGGTGAGGTCGTACGAGGGGTCATGCGTTTGTCGGCACTGGGGAAATGTGTCGATAGATGTTGGCGGGAAATACCGAAGCATTATGAGAAAACACGTGTTGATGTTTTCCAGATAATGCCGAACCATGTGCATGGGATNNGATGAAGAACGACTTGTAAGGACACGGCATGCAGATGAAGAACGACTTGTAAGGACACGGCATGCCGTGTCCTTACAAGAATCTCCTCGGCCCGTGTCCCTAAAGAACCCACCAACGAGAGAATTCGGCAAACCTCAATCCGGTTCGTTGTCGACAATCCTGGGATCCTTCAAATCGGCGGTGACCAAGCAGGCCCACGAAGAAAAATTGTTCGAACAGAGATCATTGTGGCATCCACGCTTCCATGATCACATCATTCGGGACGATGTGGACCGCTTTTTCATCGAACGGTACATCGAACTAAACCCGATCATGTGGGAATTGGATTCGAACAACTCCGATGGGCGAAAGGTATCCGTGAAAGACCTGGAAACAGCGCTGCGGAAGGCCCACCACCTCGATGGCGAAGCTCTACAACGGTTAATGAAATACGAGATCGAGTATCGGCATTGGTCGGGCAGATGACCCGCTGATACAACCCTCCAATGGCTTGATTGTCTCTGCCGATTCCCGCATATTTTCCCCGAATCCTGCATTTAACCCACATGTAATCTGACCGAGGGCCCCCAGCACCTATCGAAAATAGTTGAAAAGAGATTGGTGTCATGATGAATTTGGCCCGTTTTTCACTATATTTGCATGGTATGTTTATTGAGACTACACCAATCCACACCCCATAGACAATAGACAATCCATGAGATTATTGCGGATCTGTTTTTTCCTCACCGTCGCCGCTGCGCTGGGTCTCACCTTTGCGCATGCGCAGACGAGAGAGGAGATGAAATCCCAGGCAGAGGGTCAGCTCCAGCAAATGACCCCCGAAGAAATCGATGCCAAGATTAAACAGTATGGCATGACGCGCGAAGAAGCCGAGGCGAAGGCGCGAGATCTGGGAATCGATCTGAATACGTATTTGCAACAGCGAAGCGGCCGGACTTCTCCTTCCAGCGCAGTCACCGGATCGCAATCACCGCAAATTGTCCACACGGGCAATCTCCGCGATACCGATGCCACTCCTGCAGCGTACCAGGCTCCGTCGCCGGTAACAATCCCCAAAGGCCCCGGCGGTCTCCCATACTTCGGCTACGATATATTCACGCAGCCTTCAAGCGCGTTCGAGCCGACGGCTGTCGGACCGGTCGATCCGGAATATCTCATCGGTCCGGGCGACGTGGTGCGTGTCGTCGTATGGGGACAGGTGGAACTGCAAAATGAGCTGGTGGTGGACAAGGAAGGGCGGGTGTTCATTCCTACCATCGGTCAGTTCATGGTGAGCGGGTTTACACTGCAACAAGCAACTGAAACCATTAAGCGGCAGATGTCGCGGTCCTACTCGGGCCTCACGTCGTCTCATCCGACGATTTTTCTGGATGTCACACTCGCCCGTTTGCGTCCCAAACGGATCTATGTGATGGGAGAGGTGGGCAAGCCCGGAGGTTACACCGTAAGCAGTTACGCAACCGTGTTTAGTGCATTGTATAGCGTTGGCGGCCCGACCATCAAGGGAAGTCTTCGCGACGTCCGTGTCAGCCGCGGCGGCAAGGTGATCGCCCACGTGGATCTGTACGACTATCTTACCGGCGCGAACGAGACGAATGATTTCCGCATTCAAAGCAACGACGTCCTGTTTATCCCTCCGCGAGGCAGAACGGTAAGCATCGCCCAGGAGGTGGTGCGCCCGGCCATTTATGAGCTCAAGGAAGGGGAGAACCTCAAGCGCCTTCTTGAGATCTGCGGCGGTGCCCTGAGCACAGCCTATCTTGAACGAGTCTACGTCGACAGGATCATCCCATTCGCCGACCGGAAGCTGGGCGACTTTGAGCGGAAGGTGTTGGACGTTGACTTCCGTTCGATCCTGAATGGAGGGAAGGATTACCCGCTGCAGGATCTGGATCAGGTTTCGGTATTTTCGATCAACGATCTTCGCCTCAACATTGTGCATGTGGTCGGACCGGTCTGGCATGCGGGGTCATACCAGTTGGACAAAGCTCCGACAGTTCTTCGACTCATTACTGCGGCCGGCGGCATGCAGCCAAAGGCTTTTCTGCACGAAGGGCAGATCGTCCGCTACAACGACGATTGGATTACCCGCCGCATCATNNGCGCTGCTCCAGGACAGCTCCAAAGACATCGCATTGATGAAACGGGACTCGGTGATTTTGTTCTCCACCGAAGCCACGGAATTCAAAGAAAGTTATGTCACGATCAAAGGCGAAGTCAAGTCGCCCGGGCGGTATCCGTTGTTCGATAGCATGACATTGCGCGAGCTGGTCCTCCAGGCCGGTGGTTACACGGACAGTGCTGAGGCGCATGAGGCGGAGGTAGCCCGCATACGCAGGAGCGGACTTGGCGGCGACACGCTTGCGATCCTGTTTCATCCCGACATTCCCGTGTCATTTGTTGCCAACGACGACGGTCCGAACGGCGGCGAGTTTGTTCTTGTGCATCGTGACGNNGAACATGTACATTGCCGGAGAGATTTTGTATCCCGGGACGTACGCAATCCGTGAGCGGGGCGAGCGGCTGTCGTCGCTCTTGAAGAGGGCAGGCGGCCCCACCACATCGAGCTTCTTTGAAGGGGGGAGATATTTCCGGGAAAACAGGCGAGTGGCGGTGGACATCGGGAAGGCGTATGAAGGGGACAATGAAAATGACATTGTCGTCCTTTCGGGGGACAGTCTCTTTGTTCCTGGCAAACCCCGCACGGTGTATATATCCGGGGAGGTAAACCGGCCCGGGCTGTTTTCATTCATTGGGGGGGATGCAGTTTCCGATTACATCGATCGAGCAGGCGGCACTACGGACAGCTCGAGCTATGCCGTATTGACCAAACCGAGCGGCGAATCGCGGAGGGTGAATTTTGGTTTCTTGCGTTCAAACCCCAGCGTGCCGGAAGGGTCAAGCATTTACGTCAACAAGATGCAGCCAGAACCCGAAGCAAAACCGGTGGATGTGGGAGGAACGATCAAAGACATATTCGCAATTGCAGTAAGTGCTGCGACTATTGTGTTCTTGGTGATACAGACAAAGAAATGAGTTGTACGGACATCGAAGTGCGTTGGCAGAAATGTCATTTGTGAAGGTCGGACTTTCTTTGCTTCGGAAAGAGAATGACAAAGGATTCCTCTATTGTTGTCCGCTCCGTTTCGTTATGGGGAGATCTCTTCCGTTGTCCGAAATGTGGATATCCCCTTACCCCTTTGGAGTTAAGTTACCGTTGCAGAAATGATCGGTGCTCTGTTTTGTTCCCGATAATTCGCGGCGTGCCCATTCTCATTGATGAGGACCGAAGTGTTTTTCGAATTGTTGACTATTCGAGCGATGAGAGAGATGAGAGATCTCGCTGGAGCAAAAGTGCCGAAAAGGTCATAAGAGCCGTTCTCCCATCTTTGGGAAACAACCTAAAGTCTAAGAGCAATTTTGCACATCTCAGTTCACTACTGAAAAGAGGATCAAGACCTTGCAGGGTATTGGTCGTTGGTGGGAGCGTCCTAGGTGAAGGGCTTGATGCATTCGTCAATGATCCTGGATTGATGATCCTTGAATCAGATGTTGCACTCGGCCCGCGAACAAGCTTGGTATGTGANNCGACGCCCATTGTCTTCCATTTTCGGATTCAGCGTTTGATGCGGTGATCGTACAGGCTGTACTTGAACATGTGCTGGATCCATACGTCTGCGTAAAGGAAATTCACAGAGTATTGAAAACCGGCGGTCTAGTTTATGCAGAAACCCCTTTCATGCAACAAGTTCATATGGGGAGGCATGATTTCACCCGATTTACACACCTCGGGCACCGTCGTCTTTTTCGCTTCTTCGAAGAAATAGAAAGTGGTGCAATGTGTGGTCCAGGTATGGCTCTTGCATGGTCGTACAAGTATCTCATGTTAAGCTTTTCATCCAACAACGCAACGCGAAAGATCCTTGTCGCGTTTGTCAGTTTTACCGGTTTTTGGCTCAAGTACCTGGATTATTTAATGATCAACTCGCCGGCAGCGTTAGACGGAGCATCTGGCTTGTATTTCATGGGCCAGAAGACAGAGATTCCCCTTGACGATCATTCGTTGATTGCAGGGTACAGGGGCGCATTCAGATGAATTGACGACAAGGATTGCCTTCCAGGGTGGAGGATACTCGAAAAATCTTGATCGGGTTCAATAGAGAAGACTGTAATATTTCCTTAAAACCGCAGCCGCAAACGCAATTGCCAAATACACGACAATTCATATTGAGTACCATCTGCGAGGAGAATTCTTAAAAGTGAGTTCAGTGGACAATGAAATACTGATTCAAGAGGATGAAACTTTTCCAGCGGACAATCGATCTCGCGAGGTGATCAGCGAGATTGTCGTTCATTGGCGAAGCATTGTTCTGATCGGAGTGATAGTTGGGCTAGTCACTTACGGTGTCAATTGGCTGCTGCCTGTCTACTATCGCTCGACGGCGACATTGCTCCCGGAAAGCGATAAGGNNAAGGGAAAACTTGCAGGTCTTGGTCAATTGTCAAACCTCGCTGAGTTGGCTGGAGTTAGTGTCCCCGGCTCGGTTGCAGTGTCAAGGATCTATCCTGCGATCATGAAGAGCGAAACCGTTCTGCGCGCAGTCATTGTCCGCACATATGCAACCCACCGCTATCCCCAACCAGTAAATCTTGTTACGTTTATGGGTATCGATGAAGGGACGCCTGAAAAGGACACGGATAGAGCGCTCCGGACCATGGCGAAATTGGCAAGTGCAGATTATGATCCCAAAACGAATCTGGTAAGCATCACTGTTGACATGGAGGAGCCTCAACTGGCTGCTGACGTCTTAAACGGAATGATTCACGAGCTTGATACCTTTATGCGGGAGAAGAGGACAAACAATGCATCTGAACAGGTTAAGTGGATCAACGATCGAGTTGCGCAGGTATCCGAAGAACTACGCGAATCAGAAAATCGACTCAAGGATTTCAGAGAAAAGAATCGAAGAGTTCAGGATTCACCAGGGCTTCTTTTAGAGCAAGAACGCCTTGCGAGGGAAATGCAGATGAGAGCGGCAATCTTTACAGAGTTAAAGAAACAANNTGAGATTGACGTATGGCGAAGAGATCGTAAGCTTTGTCAATTGGGCTCGCCTGAAGGGTGGAAAACGCAACTAGTGGGAGTCCCGAGGGATGATGCATTCGTGGCTTCGTTTGTGTAACGCCATCGGGATCTTCGAGGGCAAGCCTCGGAATGATCGTAGAATCCTCTGGCTACTCTTAGGGCACAGCGGTGCAGGCATGGCTGCTGACTCCTCCATGCCTCAAGTTG
>PMNP01000248.1 GCA_003161755.1 Ignavibacteriota bacterium
AGCGGCGATGTCGTAACGTACGAATATACTGCGCTTTCTGTGGGAGGAAAACCTCTCCGCGTTGAAGCGACAACTCAGCCCATCGAGTTCGAAGGTAAACGCGCCGGGCTGACAGTGCACCGATGTGTCGCCGGGAAGCTGAAATCGACAGAGGAACTCCGTCAACGGATCGACGAATCCAACAGACTGCAAAAAATCCTCGAATCGTGCAAGCAGATTCTCGACCCGACACCATACGCTAAAGCAGCTCTCGAAGCAGGATGTCGGCACCTTGGTTTTGATGCCGGAGCGTTCTATGCGAAAGGACCTGCGGACAGGGAGCTTTCCCTTGAGGCTTCACAGGGACTTCCAGACAAGACACTGGAAGTATTGCGTGCTCAGTCTATCGAAGAAGGCGTTACCGGGTTTGTGGCCCGGACTCTGGAGCCGTTGGTCATGACAGTGTCGGAGTATCCTGCCCATCTTCCGTATAAGTCATTGTTCGAATCTGCCGGGTTCGGCACCGTGGTGTACTTGCCTCTCCTCGCCGGAACAGAATTCAGAGGAATTCTCCTTTTGTGTTCGATCAAGCCGATCGATCCCACGGAATTGCGCCCTGAACTGCTGACCTCGATTTCCGTGATGTTGGGCTCGGGGGTGGACGTTGCCTTCCGCTACAGCGCCCTTTCTCAATCGGCCTCATTGTATCGTCAGATCCTTGACTCAACGCCGGACAGTGCCTACCGGATTGGTCCTACAGGGGCCTACGTCTTTCTTGCACCGCAGGTTTCCGCCCTCGTGGGGCACACGGCGGAGGAATTCATGAAGGACGCAGACCTCTGGCGTCAATGCGTCCATCCGGATGACAGAGCAATTTACTCGAAGAGGATTGGCGGATCCGATCAGCAGGGGTCCCAGGGAGAATTGGTGTACAGGATTCTCCCGAAAGGGAAGGCCGCTTATCGGTGGATTCGTGATGCATACGCGCGCACTTGCGATGCTGAAGGCAGAACGATCTCCATCGATGGAACGATTGCCGACATCACCGAAGAAGTCGAAAAGAAGGAAGCGGGCCGCAGCCATTTGGGAGGCCGCGAGTTGGAGGTATTTCAAAGTGTGCAAGAGGGCGTGGCAATTCTCGATGGCAACCTCTGCGTTCAGGGCTGGAATATTGCCATGGAACGCGTCACCGGCAGGCTTCGTGACGCTGTGCTCGGACACCATGTGGCGGAACCGGATGATGACCCGATAAGCAAAGCCCTCGGCGATGCTGCCAACCGTGCGCTTCGCGGAGTGGTGGTCGACATCCAGGATCTCTCAGTCACCTCAGGTGAAGATATTAAGGACTACTGGATTCGATGTTCTCCCGTGAGAGAAGCGTCGGGTGCCATCTCCGGGGTCGTGTGCATTATTTCGGATGTTACCGGGAGAACCAGACTCGAAAAAGAGCTTGCTTCCTCCGAGGCGATCCTTCGGACAGTGATTGACAGCATGGGCGATGCGCTGATCATAACAGACCTTCAGGGAAAAATCGCCGATGTCAATGGCGAGTTTACCCGCATTACTGGGTATGGCAGGCAAGAAGTCCTGGGTTTGACTCTCCCGTATCCCTGGCTTCACGACGAAGAAATGGGAAACATTGTCGCATGGGTTTCGGCTCTGCGCGAGGAAGAGGACTTGCGGGATTTCGACATGACATGGCTTGGAAAGGAAGGTCATCGTGTCGCCATAAGCCTGAACACCACCCTGCTCCGGAACTCTGCAGGGGAGCCCATCGCGATGTTAAACATTGCGCGCAACATCAGTGAGCGGAGGGCGTTGGCAGAGGAACTGGGGTCGAAAAACCGCCAGATCGAAATGCTCAACCGGATCATCAGTGCGGCAAATGCCACCCTCGATGTGCGTGCCGTGTTCGAGGTTGCCGCTTCAGAGATAGCCCTCTCAATCCAGTGCGAAGTAATTACCCTTTCATTGCTTTCCAATGACAAGAGGTCGGTCGTCATTCACTCAAGTATGTTTCCGGGCGGAGGGGAAGGGGTGGCTCTAGNNTCCGGTGAACCTTCCGTGATGGAAGACCTCACTCTCAACGATCAAGCGGGTGAGATCCTTCTTCCCGTGAAAGATTTGCGGTCGCTCGTGAGCGTACCGGTGTTACTGAATGAACGAGTGCTGGGGACACTTGATGTGGGATCCCGAAAGCCCGGAGGTCCATCGACCCGAGATCTCGCCTTCCTGCAACTCATCGCAGACCAGCTCGGGCCTGCCCTGCAGAATGCGATTCTCTACGCTGAATTGCAGGCGCAAATTCAGCGAATCAAGGCTCTCTATGAGTTGGGTGAAGGACTTGCCGGAGCAGTTGATGCAGGGAGTGTCCTTGCGAAAATGGCGGAGCAGGCTGCGAGGACTGTGACCTACGACCGTCTCATCTATANNGAATAACGATCTCCATGTCACTTCTGCGTTCACGGGGAAGGGAATGCATGCGTTGCGGTCGGCAGTAACAGAGGCCGATGAGGGATCGGCCCGACAACTCCACGCGTTCTTGATGCAAGGGATCGGCGTCATCGAGGAAAAACCAGTACGCGTCTCGGTGATCGTGCGGGGGAAAGAGCGGATCCACGGTACCACCATGCTCTTCCGCTCGGGAAACCAGCCGTATCATGAAGCTGACTTGCGTCTCTTGGAAAGTATAGCTACTTTGACCGGGATCGCGATGGATCGCGCCCTGTTCTTTGAGGATACGATTGCGAAATCTGAAGAAATTCGGGCAAGAAACAGAGAATTGGATGATTTTACCTATGTGGTTTCTCACGATTTGAAGGAACCCCTTATCACCATTGAGGGGTACAGTACGATCATTGAGAAGGATTTCGGCAACGTTCTTCCGCCTGAGGCCTTGACATATCTCAAAGCCAGCGTTCAGGCTGTCAACAGAATGAAGAGGTTGATTGACGACCTGCTTGCGCTTTCGAGACTTGGTCGGGCGCATGACCGTGAAGCCGTGTCGATGCGGACTGTGGTGGACTCTGTGCTCAGCGATCTTGATTTTCGGCTGAAGGAACGCCAGGCAAAAGTCTTCGTGCCCGAGAACCTCCCGATTGTCCGGTATAACCCTACACAACTGGGTTTGCTGTTTCGGAATCTCTTTTCCAACGGGATAAAGTTTAACCGGAGCGAACGACCCGAAATACACATTGAGGTGAAGGAGGGGTCGAACGAATTCACTGTCTCTGTCCAGGACAACGGGATCGGTATTCCTGAGGAATATTTTGATCGTATCTTTGTTATTTTCCAGCGGTTGCACCCTGCAGGAGAATATGCCGGCACGGGAGTTGGGCTTACCATAGTCAAGAAGATTATTGAGCGACATCGGGGTCGCATTTGGGTTGAGTCAACGCCCGGAACAGGCACGAAGATTTCATTCACTATTCCCCTGTAATTGTCATGCTGCCGGAAAACTCCATAGAAGAAGACCAAGTGCCGTTTAGAGTCCTTCTTGTTGACGATAACAAGGACTTTGCAACGCTGGTGCAGATCTTTCTTCGCCGCCACGAGCCTCAGCGTTTGGCGGTGGAGTGGTGCGGCGATGGCCCCTCTGCTCTCGAGACTGCAGGGGCTCGATCGTTTGATGCCATTTTGATGGACTACTTCATGCCCGGGATGAACGGGCTGGAAATTACCAAGAAGCTGCGTGAGCGTGGGATTCAGACGCCGATTGTCTTTCTGACAGTGAACAAGGATTTTGACCTTGCCGTTGAGGTAATGAAGATCGGCGCATCCGACTATTTGCTGAAGGAGGATGCAACGACGCCGGTCCTGCCGGCTACAATTCTCAAGGTCATCGAACGCCATCGACTACAGGAGCAGCACATAGCGCTCGAAATAACCCAGAAACGTCTTGAAAAGATTCAGGAAATGGTGCTGAAGATCGCCATTGATCTTCGTTCCCCCTTGGACTCGATGCGAACGGGCGTTGACACGTTGATGGACCAGCATGCAAACGATCAGTTGACGTCGTATCTCACCATTATCAGAGACAACCTCCTGAGGATCGAGAAGAAGATCGTTCAGTTGAAGGACATGAAAAGCGACCGGACAGTTCCCTATATCCGGGATATCCGAATGTTTGACCTTTCCGAATGAACCCATTGATTGCCCTGGCCCAAATTGATCCCGTTCTTGGGGACCTGCGACGAAACGTGGACTGTCACGTGTCTGCAACGGAGAACGCGTTGCAGGCCGGCGCCCGGATGGTGGTTTTTCCCGAGCTGAGCCTTACCGGCTATTCGGTGAAGGATCTGCATTGGGATCTTGCAGTGAATCCGCGAAAACCTCCGGAAGTGCTCCGTCCGCTTCTCGACTTAAGCCGCTCGATCAGTATTCTGGCAGGTGGCATTGAAGAAGGGCCGGAATTCGGTCTGTACAATGCGGCGCTGCTTTTTGAGAACGGCGAGGTGAGATCTGTTCATCGAAAAATCTACCCACCAACGTACGGCATGTTCGAGGAGCTTAGGTATTTTAGTCCGGGGCGGACAGTCCGCGCATTCGACTCGGCACTCGGCCGCATTGGCGTGTTGATTTGCGAAGACCTCTGGCACGTCTCGCTTCCATATCTGTTGGCCATGGATGGCGCCCAGGCAATTGTAACTCTGGTGGCGAGCCCGACCCGCGTTGCCGGTGCGGATNNCGGAGAACCACAAAGCGATGGCGAGGCTGTTGTCGGTGTTCATCGTGTTCTGCAACCGCGTGGGTTTTGAAGATGGGGTGAATTTCTGGGGCGGTTCGGAAGTGATCGGGCCAGATGGGGAGGTGTTGGTCTCGGCAAAGCTGTTTGATGAGGATCTGATTACGACTGCGATTGAAGAGAATGCGCTCCGCCGTGCTCGCCGGTTCTCACGGCACGCGCTGGACGAAGACCCAGCGCTGGTGTTGGCCGAGCTGAGGCGNNGCACAGTAGGAAGTAGGCAGAAAGCGGTTGTGCATTTGCTGCAAGTTTCTGTTTACTGCAAGCTCAGAGAAATCTCTTCGCCCGAAGGTTTCTCTTTACTCAATACTTCTTACTACCTACTCCAAGTTCTCCCCTCGCCACTGTACACTGTACACTGTAAACTGTAAACTGTAAAC
>PMNP01000162.1 GCA_003161755.1 Ignavibacteriota bacterium
GAAGAAAGATGGGAGAAACGGACTATTGCATCTCCTGGATTCCGATCGGAGGATACGTCAAGATCTCCGGCATGATTGACGAAAGCTTCGATACCGATTTTCTCAATCGGAGTCCGGAGCCATGGGAGTTCAGGGCGAAGCCCCTCTGGCAACGGATGATTGTCATCTGTGCCGGCCTTGTTATGAACATCATTCTCGCCGTAGGAATATTCTGGGCGATCAATTACGTCCAGGGAAGCATCATCAGGGAAACAACAACGATCGGCTATGTCGCGGAGAAGAGCCCTGCGGCAACCATTGGATTCAAAGCGGGAGACAGGGTTCTAAAGGTCAACGGCCAATCAACGACTGACTGGGATCAGATTGGCAACGATGTCTATATTGAGTCGATGGGCAAGGATATCACGTTCATCGTCCAGCGTGGCGACAGCACGTGTCAACTCTTCCTTCCACGAACATCGTTGCCTGAACCGGACAAAGTGCCGCTGGGCATCATCCCGGAAAAAACCGAGCTCATGGTCACATCGGTCGATCCGGACAAGCCGGCTTTCAAGCTCGGGCTGAAGCCGCACGACATCCTCCTTTCCTTTAATGGTATTCCTGTCCGGTATCAACAGAATAAAGTCGGCGAAATTGTCCATGCCAATGCGGGGAGGGCTCTTGACGTTGACTGGCGTCGAGGAAATGAGGAGATGCATGGAACGACAATACCGACGAAGGACGGTTTAATTGGAATATCGTTTTCCATGCAATACAATGGGCCTGAGAGGCACATTCATTACTCATTGCTGGAGGCGCTCCCACGCGGGATTGCAGACATAGGGAATGTGACCGTATTATTCGTCCAGCAGATTTGGCAGATTGTCACCGGCCGGACCCCCTTCAGTGAATCGGTCGGCGGGCCTATTCGCATTGCACAGATGGCCACGCAGTCTGCCGCAATGGGCCTCCTGACGTATCTTGGCTTCATGGCGCTCTTGAGCGTGAGTCTTGCCGTTTTGAACATTCTCCCCTTTCCCGCACTTGATGGCGGACATCTGATATTTCTGGTCTACGAAGGCCTCTTTCATCGCGAGGTTCCGGTGAAAATCCGACTGGGTCTTCAGCATGCGGGGTTTATCCTCCTGCTTGCGTTCATGGCTATCGTCGTTTATAATGACATCGTGCATTTTTAACGCCTCAGAGGGAAACATCGATATTTCCTCAAAATCCCCCCTATCTCTGTCGATTCCGGCGATATTTCGATAGAGTTGCATTTCCTGCCTGATATTGGATTATTCGGCGGCTCGGCGTGCCCTGTTCATTGCATGAGTCGAGTCGTTTTTGTACCTTCTTCTGTTCAGATACCAACTCCTCCCCGGATCACCAACTTATGTTAAAGGGGTCCGTCATGATTGAACGGTCGTTCCTCCGAAAGCCCGAGATCCCCCAAGTCATCCTCTGGGCGCTGTTGCTGTTGTTGGCTCTTCAGCCTGCTGCTTCATCGGCCCAGGGCGTCATCCTTCGAACCACCAATGCTCCGATTAACGTCCTCTCTGTTTCGGACATTGATTTTGGCAATTCGCTCTCCTCGATCTGGCTATTCACTGTTGATATCCAGGCACCAGCCCATNNCAGCCGGTATCAATAGTACTGGTAGTCGATCTGAATGCCACATTGGCCACGGGAGAGCCAATAAACAATCCGGCGATCCACATGGAGAGTCATGCCTTCACCGTCCAGGGTTCACGCACGATCACCAATCTGGATCTCGGCAAAGGGAAAGCGCTTCCGGATTCCATTTACCGGGAGGATCCGCTTGCCAAGAGGATTTTCGAAAGTGTTGGCCTTCCGAGCGGCCAGCTTCCGGCCGGTGCCTATGATTTCAAAATTAGTGTCAAGATCCCTGGCACCGATCCCCCCATTGCAACCGGGGAATTCTCCGTAACGTTGTCCAATCCTTCAGTGATTACTCTGCTCTTTCCGGTTGATCTCGACAGGTATGTCAGTCTTCTGCCGATGTTTCAGTGGCAGTTTGACGGAACGCACTCGAAGTTGTATGTGTATGAGATGCTTCCAGGACAGACTAGTGTTGAAGAGGCAGTGACAGGGATTCCGATTCTCACGGCGGATCTTGGAACGAATTCCTACCAGTATCCCTCTGCAGGAGTACGCCAACTGCATCCGGGCAGTTCGTATGCCTGGTATGTGGAGGGGCATGTCATTGCGGCTGGCGGGCGCGACAAACTCATCAAGAGTCCCTTGCGTTCATTTTCGGTCGATGCAGGTCCATCGTCCGTTTCTTCGCTGCTCGATGAACTCGAGCGAACGCTTGACCCAAAGTACAGACCCTTGTTCGACCAGATACGGAATGAGGGACTATCAATTTCGGGAAGTGCCCGGGATAATGGATCGACCATTTCCGGCGGTGATTTGAGCAAGTTGTTGCAGTTCCTTCGTAATAATCCTGACGCCGTTTTGACGGTCGGGCTCGAATAACCGCACACGGAAGGCACGTTCATGACACACCGAAATTTTTTGCCCATCATTGCGGTCTGCCTCCTGGCGACCGTGTCACACAACGCTGCAGAATCGGCAATGACCGTTGGTTTTCTGAGCAAGGTGATTGCCGATGTAGAGAAGAAGGATATTGCCAGTGATTGGATGAAGGCCAAAAAGGGTGAGACTCTCGGAACGGGGGATCGCGTCCGCACGGGCGAGAAGTCGATGGCCATCATCAAACTCATGGACAATAGTCTTGTGCGCATCCGAGAACTTTCAGAAGTCACGGTTACTGGGTCCATGCAGGGAGCGAATTTCTCCAAGACCATCGACATCCGGACGGGAGTGATTGGGTTCTCTGTACAGAAGCAGCACCCGGGTGAGGATTTCAAGTTTACCTCACCCACGTCCGTTGCGTCGATACGCGGCACAGGCGGCTCGTTCAACGCTTCGGCCGCTGGTGACACGCTCACCGTTGTTGAAGGGACCGTGAACCTCTATAACATCCGCTCCAAGGAATCTCTTGATATTCCGGCGGGATTCACGGGAATTTCAACCCCGGATGGCAAGCTGCTGAGCCATCCGAGCACCGCGGACGAACGCCAAAAGGCGGAAGGCGCGCTCATCGGTGAATCCCAGAAGAACCTGGAATTTGATTTGCGGGATAGCCAGGGGAATTCAAAGCACCTGCGGATTCAATACAAAGACTAGTGTCAGCGTGCACCGGGCAGGCACGGTAGCAGTATTCCTGACCCTCGGCACCCCGAGGCTCAATTTCAGGGCAGCGCATCTTGACCAGTACGCTGCCTGGGAGCCTGAAGCAGAATTACGGATTGACTAGAGTGAGAAGGTGCCGGGTTGCTGATACTTGACAATGGGCCACTTGTCAGTGGCACAACCAAATCGATTGTGCGAATGAATCATCTCCCTCGATTCACGCCGGCTCGAATCGGTGTGTGTGTGGTACTCTGCGCTTTGTTGTGCCCGGGCCGGGCAGCGACTCAGGTTTCGAAGCATGTGAGCTTGGCAACCAACACCGAGCCGATCCCCGGCCGGGATCTCACTGTTACCGCCTCGCTCAACAGCAGCTCGGGAGTCGTCTACGCCACCATCGTGTACCGTCCTTTTGGCGAAAGTCAATACCGCCGGGCAGACATGGATGTCCGCGGAACCAATGCCTCGGTTACACTTCCCGGCTCGTTCGTTCAGCCTCCATCGATCGAGTATTACATTGTCCTGACGCTTTCCGATGGCAGTTTTGAGACGTATCCGTTCGGTGATTCACAGGATCCGTTTTCGAACCCTCCAGATCATACTCTCCGCATCATTGTGGAAGGCGTAGCATCCGCGACAGGTGTCGTGTTCCTTAGTCCCGACTCCGATGAGCCTATGGCACCGGAGGATGTCGTGGTTTGCTTTTCTCTCTTGCGTGCGCCTTCGGGTACCGATCGCCGGGCGACGCGCGTGCAATTGGACGGTGCGGACATCACTGCTGTCGTCGTGATGAGCGGCGAGCTGGGCGTCTTTTCTCCGGAGAATTCCCGGTTGACGCTCACGCCCGGACAACACCGAACGCGGCAATGTCGAGAATCGAGGGGACATGAGGATCGAGGGGAACTGCGTCGTGGTCACCGGCGCCGCGAGCGG
>PMNP01000239.1:0-138 GCA_003161755.1 Ignavibacteriota bacterium
GCCGGTCTCTCCCCCTGGTCCGAACTTGAGGTTCTCGCGCATGTACTGTTGATTGAGGAGCCAGGCCATCAGCGCACCCCACTTGGCTCCTCAGTTCTTGTACCCGGGATTCTCCATGGTCATTCCTTCCGGTGCCAT